>DASTSF010000399.1:0-6399 GCA_035760825.1 Bacteroidia bacterium | reverse complement strand
GGCGGTTTCTCCAGTCGTGCGGAAAATCACTTTCCCCGTTCCCGAAACATCTCACCATCGGGCGGCTGAAGAACGGGGTCACGCAACCCTACGACATTTACCGCACCGTGTTCTTCAACGTTCCGCCGTTCGATGCGCAGGATCATCACCTGAACAATGCGCGCATGCTCTTCCGGAAAATGCTGCTGCTGCTGTGTGATTTCACCGATCCTTCGCTGCGCACGTGGAAGACCGACAAAACACTGATCACACCCGATGGTTCTGCAATGCAATTGCTGTCCGACCGCAGCATCCCGTATTATTACAGCGAAAGCAAACAGAAAACCGAGTTGCTGCCGGTATGGAACCCGGAAAAAACATTGCGCGGCAGGCAGGCCGATCGTCCCGGTTATTTTTCGGGCACCTATTCATCCGTTCCGTATATCATTAGCCCGCTTAATTATTCCATCCTCGACAAACCGCTGCTGCGCGTGGAGGGAATCGCCGGAAAAAGGGTCGAAAACGTCCGCAACGATCTCATCGCGCTGAAAAAAGAACGCAACCTGAATTTCGACGTCCTGCTCGTCAAGCTGGAAGCCGATGCAGCCGATCCGGATACTTCGATCCTCAGCCTGCAACCCGATCCGCGTGAATCGGACCACTGCATGTTCGACGACCTGCAGGCCGATTACCTGCTCGTGCGCAACGAGATCATCTGCTGCGTCCGTGCATTGCAGGATATTCTTTGCAAGGAAATGAGCGCTCCCGTGAAGTATGACAAAATTATTTTCGAGAAGTTCTCGAAACTGTTTTCAGGAAAACTGACGCTCAGGTCGTTTTCCGGTCTGACCGCAGCGGCAAAGAAAACGATCGATGCGTTCGGGAAAGCGGCCGTTCCCTCGTATGTGACAGCGAACTATTCGGCGGCCACATTCCTGCAGCTTTCCGAGCTGGTCACCAAAATGTGCTCGCTTTCTCAGCCCGTTTCCAAAAGCATTGTAAAACGGCTCCCGAACCTGCTTGCCGATTTCGACTATGAGATTTTCCTGAAGGAATACAAGCAGCTTCAGCACTTCGTTATCCAGTACAGGAGCTATTTCGAGATCGTGCTGGAAATAAACGAGCAGTTCTTCTACGACACGGAAATGACCGTTTCGCAGGAGATACAATACAGCGGTTACCGCGACATCATCAACCGGCTTCGCTGGCTCGACTGCAGCTGCATCTACCCGAAGCTCGGAATTCTCCGTTACCTGCGTGATCAGCGCATTGCCGCAAAAACGATCGCGCCCGTTTTCAGCCAGTATGCGAAAGAACATTGCGGGCTCGAACACTACGCGGGCGTTCCGCAGAACGGCACATTGCTGCTCGTTTATTCCAAAACAAATTTTTACGACGGAACCATCAATCCCGTCGTCGCGGATTTTGCATTGCCGGGCATCTGCTGCTCGCCGTGCCTGACCGACACGAAAAAAGAACTGCAGCAACCGCTTATTGCGCTGGACAGCGAGATCACGATACTGCAGGACGACCTGCTCGCCCTCGGGACAGACGGACTCGTGATCGACGTGCTGAGCAATGATTACTATCTCGCCCGGCCTCTTCTTCCTGTGGCGGACGTCGTGCTGGAAGAAACCGATTCGCCTGATGACTTCAAGAACACAGGCAGCATTTCGATCGACACCAGCGCCAAACGCGCCGTTGTCGTTTACAAAAATGAAAAAGCAGATCCGACCGTCGACTTCTTCCTGCTCAGCGTACGGAACCCGGAAACGAAGGAAATGGATTACTGCACGCTGCGCGTGATCGTAGAAACACCTGCTTTCCGCCTGATCAATACACATCCTGACAAAGCAGCGACCCTTGTCGGAAGAAAAGTGAACATCGATCTTCTTTCCAACGATAACAGCTGGCTTGACTGGCAGGAAAACATTACCGTAACGCTGGTGAAATCCGACGGATCAATCCCGGAAGGAGATTACCTCAGCGAAAAAGGCAACCTCGTCACGCTCGATACGGATGGCGTTACTGCAATATTTGATTCTTCGAATACGCCGGGAACGATCAGCGACACCGTCACCGACCGCTTCTACTATCTTGTAACGGACAAGAGCAACAACCGTTCCGTCGTCACGTACGTCGAGGTGGACATCCTGGCCTGCTGCGGATCGATCATCTTCCAGTTGCCGAGGCTGCAGTATTGCAAAAACAGTCCGCCGGATAATTTCACAATAGACGCAGACGGAGCAGATCCTTCCACACTTTACGTCGACGGAAAAGGAGCCAGCCTGAAAAACGGGCAATGGCAGTTCGATCCTTCCTCAACGGAAGTCAAAACGGGAATTGTTCCGTTCAAGCTGTTTGAAAGCAACAAAATGAAAAAACAGCTCGCAACGTTCCAGGTAACGGTCAACCAGGCGGTGGATGCAGCGTTCACCTATACCACTTCTTTCCCGAATGACACTGCGTTCGGTGTTGCCAATTGCACCGTGTCAGATCGCAGCGCCGATCTATACGAATGGTTTATCGAAGGTTCGCTTGTCGGAGAAGGTCCTACCTATGCAGCTTTCTACTACATATTCGCTTCTTATAATCTTACGCTGGTCACGCGGAAAATATTCGGTACAGACAATATATGCACTTCGCAATATACGTCGGTCATCGGGCGGCAGCAGGTGGATCTTCCCCAGGGAACATTCAACACATTGACGCTGTTCGATGCGAACAATTCAACCGTAACTGATCTCGCGTCGAACAAAACATTCAGCAGCGCAGCGGGCAAATCGGATAAAACGCTCATCACCGATCTGAAGAAGATTGGTACGACCATGCAGAGCGTATTGACCGATACGTCCGGCACAACAAGCCTCGTTGCCGGAACACTTGACGGCTCGATCGCGCAAAGCGGGCAGGTGCTCACGCGACTCAAAGATGCGATGGCGACCGTGACTGACACGAAAGTGCTGACTTCAGCGCAGGACACGAGCAAGGCGCTCGCCATGAATACGCTGCTTGCGATGTCGATGCGAAACCCGTCCGTGGCTGAAAACGCCCCGATGACGGATACCGTCGGGCAGATCGGCGATGCGCTAACTGTTCTCGCTGATACGAACGCTGCTTCCTTCACCGCCGACGACAGGAACATGCTGGCGCACGCTTATACGCTCGCTTCAGGTCAGCCGGAACTTCAGAAAATGATCGCCGGCGTGCAGCTGAAACTTCAATAACAGGATAACCGGGAATGAACAAAAATGTCATCAACAGGCAAATCATCGATCTGAAAGTTTCTTCGCAGAAGAACGCTTTCCGGTTGCAGCAGCAGGTAAATGAAATTTACCATGCGGAGATACTGCCGATGCTTGATGATGTGATGTCGGGACTTATTCCGGAAAACGAAGTGCTCCGCATTGACAGACTCGAGATCGATCTCGGTGCGCTGCGTCTCGACGGCAACAGCACACAGCTGACGGAACGGCTTCGTTCGCAGATCAGCGACCAGCTGAAAACACAATTGCTGAAAGCATCGGTTCACAATGGTGTAACGGCATCCACGGAACAGGACGAAGCTCCTGCGCTGGTGAAAGAAACACGTTCAGCGCTCGACCTCCTGGATTATTTTTTCTCCAGCGGCAGCCTGCCCTGGTGGGCCGGGGATGAGCTACAGGAGCCGGACATCAACAGGATGATCATTCTCCTGTTGGAGAAAGAGCCGGTCAGCCTGCTTCAACTGCTGCAGAAAACCGCGCATCATCCTGTCAGCGCACGGCGCCTCGTCCTGCAAACGGAAACGCGCACACGCTCACAGCTCCTTTCCTTTTTTTCTTCTTCGATCCGCATACTGCAGCAACAGCTGCAGGTCCTGCGCAAAATAACCAGGAACGATACCGCCGTTCTTGTCGCTGCCGGTCACGAAAGTGAAGTGCTGCTGCTTGCCGTATTGCTTTCCGGCGAGTCAGCAGCAACCGGCATGCTGAGCAAAGAAACCGCCGCAACGGCATTGATCCGTGCAAACGCGTTCGTCGCGGGAAAGAAAGCAGAAGCCATTGAATCACGGCTGTACATGCACATCGTCAACGCCGCAGCCAAAGACGAAAAAACGGAGATGCGGGAAACGGGGCTTCTCCCCTATTTCCTGGAATGGGAAAAAAAGCACCGGGGAACCGTCATTCATAGCAGCGGTGATCCGGTGTTGCCGTTGGCGAAATGGGTGAAAGAATTTACCGGAGCTCCGGCAACAAAAACCGCGCAGGAAGCTGAAAGCATTTCGAAAAAAAAACATACCCGCGGAAGAAAAAAAGATAGTGAAACAGCTCCCGCAGAAAACAAAGCGAATGCGGTAAAGAAAAATGAGCACACCGGAACGGAAGATGCTGTGAAAGAAAAACGGCCGATGCACCACAGCGATGAGAACGTCCAGGTATTTTCTTCTTCGGAAGAAGAGAATGAATTTCCGGGCGGCGATTCTCCTGCAGGAATGACGCGTTACGGCGGGCTTGTGCTGATCGCGCCTTTCCTTCCCGCTTTCTTTTCCGAGCTGAAGCTTCTGAAAGAAAATTCATTTACGGACGATGCGGCAAAATACAAAGCCGTTCACCTGCTGCATTACATCGCCACCGGTAAAACAAAAGCGCAGGAATATTCGCTCATGCTGCACAAATTATTGTGCGGAATGAAAATAAGCGATCCCGTTCCCAAATCGGTCAGGCTGAGCCGGGCGGAAAAAAAAGAAGCCATGGTTTTCCTCGACGATATCGCGGAGCAGTGGACCGCGCTGCGCACAACGTCCGGCGAAATGATCCGGAATACCTTCATGCGGCGGAACGGCATCATTGAAAAAAAAGACGGCGCCTGGCTCGTACGCATCGAACGCGGAGCGGTGGACATTATTCTCAACACGTTACCCTGGAACATATCAATCTTCAAAGCACCATGGACGCAACAACTTCTGCACATCGAATGGTAGACAACGATCCGATCCTTCTCAATTCGGAAACGCTGGAAAAAGAAATTGCATGGATCTCGGAAGTGATCGACACACGCCTGAAGCTGTATTTCGGTCACGAATGCACGTACGGCGACATTTACGAGATCACGCCGCCCGAACCCGCGCACCGCGATTCCATGTACGCTTCGCTGGTGAAGCATTACAACCTGAGCTTCCACGAACGGGCGGTGCTCATGCTCGGACTTATTCCGCACATACGGCCGCAACTGCTGGATGTTTTCTTCGTGAAGAACGGCAATGTCGATCGCGGGTTCACGGAATTCGGAGGCGTAAAAGGAAACGGCCACGGCGGTTTCCTGCCGACCGGGGAAACTGCGCTTTTCCTGCTGGCGGGAGAAAACCTCGAGCAGCGTTTTGCGCTCCAGTATTTGTTCGACGGTGATCATTTCTTTTCCATGCATGCGATTCTCCGCCTCGAACCTTCGCAGGGATTCGATCCTTTCCTCAGCGGCGTCATCAACGTATCGCGCGAGATCATCGATTTTGTCACGCTCGGTCACGCACGCCGTCCCAATTTCGACCGCGACTTTCCCGCAAGACGCATCACGACACCGATGGACTGGGAAGATCTCGTTCTCGAAGAGCAGACGTTCGTTCACCTCGATGAGATCAAAGCATGGATCGAATTCGAGCATACGATCATGAACGAATGGAACATGCGGAAAAAGCTGAAGCCCGGTTACCGCGCATTGTTCTATGGTCCTCCCGGCACAGGGAAAACGCTCACCGCGAGCCTGCTGGGAAAAGCCACGGACCGCGAGGTGTACCGCATCGACCTGTCCATGGTGGTTTCGAAATACATCGGCGAAACGGAAAAGAACCTTTCGAAGATCTTCGAGCAGGCGGAACATAAAAAATGGCTGCTCTTCTTCGATGAAGCCGATGCGCTTTTCGGAAAACGGACGAAGGTGGAAGACGCGCACGACCGTTACGCCAACCAGGAAGTAAGCTATCTCCTGCAGCGCATCGAAGATTTCGAAGGCATCGTCATTCTCGCTTCCAATTTCAAAAGCAACCTCGACGAAGCGTTCACGCGGCGTTTCCAGAGCGTCATTCATTTTCCCATGCCGCGTCCGTCAGAGCGACTGTTGCTCTGGCAGAAAGCGTTCTCCGACCGCACGGTGCTCGAGCCGGCAATACGTCTTGATGAAATATCCATGCAGTACGAGATCTCCGGCGGGGCGATGATGAACGTAGTACGTTATTGCTCGCTGATGGCGTTGCGCCGCGGCGGAAATACGATCCTGCTTTCCGATCTCGAAGAAGGTATTCGCCGTGAATACAGGAAAGAAGGCCGAACGGTTTAAAACGATTACAGCTTGTCGACAGCAGCAGGCACATCCACGAAAACAAAATCGGCGGGAAAAGCGGCCACTGTAACGCCACCTTCCCACCGGGGCGCTGCGCACGAAGCG
>DASTSF010000398.1:0-17102 GCA_035760825.1 Bacteroidia bacterium | reverse complement strand
ACCATGTTCTGGCCATTGGCGATGATATCACCCATGCGCAGGTATGCCTTGCAGGATTTCGGATCTTTTTGCGCGGCGATGATGTATGCGGCGTTTGCGGGAGAGCCGTTCACCGGGTCTTTTTTGTACAACGCATCCCCGCGCTGCAGGTAAACTTCCGGGTTATCCTTGTCCAGCTTTTCCGCGGTGGCAATAAGATCGAGCGCCTGCTGAATATCGGGCGTGGGCGCCCAGATATAGGTTTCCGCGATCTCGAGATCGATAAGTGCCTGGCGCTTGGGCGTCATGCCCATATCCTTTTTTCCTGCGGTGGCCTGCACCAGCGATTTCGCATTGGTAAGCTCCTGCTGCCCTTCCGTGTTTTTTCCCTGGTACATGTAATAGCGGCCAAGCCCGACATGCGTAAGCGGGTTCGTGGGATTGATGTCGGTGCCTTTTTTGAAAAGAATAAAAGCGGAATCGGGGGATTCCTCTTTCAGCATAAGGTCGCCGAAGTAAAAATAATTGTCCCCGTTGTTCGGATCGGCGGCCACGAGTTTTTTAAGTACTGCTTTAGCCTTTTCGTATTGTTCGCTTTCCGTGTAGCGGATAGCATCCTGGAGCGTTTGTGCGAACGCGCCTGTTGCACAAAGCATGCAAATTGCAACCGAAGCGTTTTTGATCATTGTTTTCATAATTGCAAAAATAACTATCTGTTTTTCAGCGGAGGTTAATTTCTACTTTTCTTTCCGCCGGCGCTGCCGGAGCAAGCCCCGCTGTCTGAACGATCAGCTGTCCCCGGTCGCTGTATGCAAAGGAGGCAAAGCCTGTGCCAAGGTCGGCCCTTTTCCCGATTTTGACCAGCCAGATCCCCCTGGCAAAAGGATATGCGCCCGTAACAAGATCGCTTTGCGTGGGATGAACAGCGGAAGAACGGTCGGGCCCGATGGCGGCAATGCAGATCTTCGAACGGCGCTCGCGGTCGCTTCCCGCATCTTTGTCGCCAAGCCAGTTAAGGCCGATCACGCCCACGGCCCCCGGGGTTCGCTGCACATAGGCAATGACGGAATCGTTCGTGCTGACGGCAAAGCAATTTTTGCCAAGATTTTTTCCTGTCCCGAGCGTATCGGTGAGGTAACGCAGGTTGGAAGATGCGCTGTTATCGAAAACAACAGTGATCTTCTCCCGGGAGGAGCGGGAATCGACCTCGTTCCATAAAGAATCTTCGCCGGTCAGCATTTTCCGTATTTCATCAACGGCAAAAACACTGTCGGGATTTTCTCGGTTAACAATAAATACAACAGCGTCTTTCCCGATCGGGATCTGTTCGATGCCGAATTTTTTCGATTCGAAAAAGGACAACTCTTCTTTGTTCAGCTTTCGCGTCATAAACGCAAGGCGGGAAGAATCATTGAAAAGCTCGTTCACGACAGATTCTTCATTACCGTACGACTGAACGAGAAATGCGTCAGGGTAGGAATATTCAAACGCATCAATAAGCTCGTCCGCAAGGGGCGCCACATTTTCGTCAATGGAAAAACGGACTTTTCCGCTTGTGGGAGTATCCAGCTCCTGTTCCGGGGGGCGGGAAGACGTTTCGCACTGAACCAGGAGGAACAGGACCGGAATGAAAACAAGTGTGCGGCGGAGACTATTCATTTTCTTCTTCTTTTTGACTGTCCTTGAATTTCCTCCAGACCGTAAACGTCCGGAAGGCAGCCCATGCAACGAGAACGCCTCCTATGCCGTAACGTTGCGGAGCGGGAAACCGGTCGTCTGCGACGCGGGTGAAGAGAAATAAAAAACCCAGACCAAGGAAAACAAGCACCATTGTCATCGACAGAAGGAGCATTATTTTTCCGGGACCCGGGTTTTCCAGTCGCAACGCGAAAAAATTATTGCAGCGTAAAACGCACCGGCTGCGTAACCTGCACACGAACGGAGCGGCCGTTCATCTGGCCCGGTGTCCATTTCGGCATGAGCTTGATCACGCGTTCCGCTTCGCGGCTGAGCCCCGGAGCGCCATCAACACCTTTTACCGTTGCGACGTTCGTGATCGAACCGTCTTTTTCCACGACGAACGAAACATAAACAGTTCCCTGCTTGTTCTGTTCCTTCTCCATTTCAGGATAATGAATATTCTTCTGGAGATAGCTCTGGAATGCGCCTTCAGGTCCGGGATAGGTCGGCATTACTTCGGCGAACGTGAAGAACTCTTCAGGTTTATTGTTGTCGATGGAGGAATCTTTGCGCGGCGTAAGATCGGCCGGCGGGCCGTCGTCATCATTACCCTGCTCATCCGTATTGCCGATCTTGGAAATCAGGCTGTCCTGGCGCGGCGGATTTTTCACTTCCTCTTCGGTAACCTCCGGGGTCGTGAATTTCTGCATCTGGATTTTCGGCGGCGGCGGCGGCGGCGGCGGTGGTGGTGGCGGCGCGTTCTTGTCGATCGGCGGCGGATCTTTGAGCACGACTTCCGTCTGCTTGAGCTTCACCTGTTTTTTTTCGGGAGCGTCCCTGTTGATGATAAACAGGAACACGAAGAACATGAGCAGAACAGTAGCAAGCCCCCCGGAGATCAGGACAACCCGACCGTACTGTCTTCGTATCTGGTAAGCGCCATAGGAACGGTTCCGGCTTTCGAAAACCATCTCATTGCGTTCGCTTACAATTTCATTATTCCAGTTAGCCATTTGGATAGGAATTTATGAGATTAACTTCATTGAGGGGATGGTGCGGTTGTGGGATCGGGCGTATCCAGTTCTTTGTAATGACGCCCGGTCTTTTTTGATAATCCTTCGAGCTCTGTACGCGAGATCGGCGTAAGCGCATACATTTCAACGTCTGATATTTTCAGCTCATCAATCGTGCTGATAACATCGCCATACGTAGCATCTCCTCCCCATTTTATGATGAAGAACGGGGCAGAGTCGGAATACTTGGTTTGTATCGCTGATTTTCTTGCCTTGAAAGTGCTGTCGTTCATGTTTCCTTTCTTGAACTCATTTCGCAGATCCTTCATATCGCCGACGATCTGGCTGTTGCGCCCCATTACATAAGAACGGAGACCTTTCTTCGGGTCCAGGGTTGTTTCGAAAAGCGAAGTGTTTTCGGTAAGTTTTCCTTCGTAGTAATAGATCGTTCCTTCCTTGTTGCCGTCGAGAAGTATGGTAACAGCCCGCTTGTAGTTGATCTTGGTGGTCTGGGCCGTGTCCTTGGTGTCTTTCGGCATGTTGATCTCCATCGTCTTCGACTTGTTCAGGTTGGACGTGAGGACGAAGAACGTGAGAAGAAGAAACGCGAGGTCGACCATGGGCGTCATGTCCACGCGCGGATTGCCGGCCTTTTTGCGGCCTTTTTTCCCGTGTTTGCCATGGTCACCGCCACTGTCTGTATTTACTTCTGCCATTTTTTATTTCGTTTTGATGAAGGAAAAAATCCTTCTCTTATTGTTTGTTGATCAGTGCATTGTCTTCCGCGGTCTCTGCAACAACCGCATATTTTCCGTTGTGCACGCGGTTGAGGTCATCCAGCACATTCACCACATCCTGGTACGACGCGTCTTCGCTCCATTTTACAACTACGAAGGGAACAGCGTCATCCGAAAGAAGCGCAGCCCTTTTGGTTTTCCAGGACTCGTCATTCAGAAGACCGAGGTTGTGCTGCCGGTCGATCACCTCAACCTGGCGGAAAACAACAGCATTCGCATTTTTAAGAACGTTGAGCAGGCCGTTGTTCTTTGTGCCTGTAACATTAAGATGCACGGACGGGTCACATTTCCCACTATACCAGAAGATTTTTTCCGGGTTTTTTCCAACGAAAACCGTCATGCCGTTCACCGGCTGCGTTTTTTCGCTTGCGGGAAATGACGCCGTGATCGCATTTTCTTTGGCCAGCTCAGAGGTAAGCACAAAAAAAGTAAGCAGCAGGAAGCCGAGGTCCACCAGCGGCGTCATGTCGACGCGCACGCCCGGGAGCGCCCTGCGGCGTTTTCCCCTCGATGTGCTTTGCCGGATGATCTCTGCCATTTTGCGTTATTTTTTTGCGTCTCCTGCTGCAGGGGTATTGGGATCGCCTTCAAGCGCGGTGATCAGGTTGAAGCGATACACGTCCTGCTTTTTGAACAGGGAGATCACTTTGTCCACCTGCTTGTAGCCCGCCTTACCGTCAGCCTTGATGGCAACGCGAAGCTCTTCGGTTTTCACGCCGGCATTTTTGAGCGAATCGCGGAAACGGTATTCGGAAACACGGCCGAAGTTGATCCAGTAGGAAAGCTGGTCTTTGTTGTCCGTTGTGTCGATGGGAATCCCCTTGGTGACCGCATTCATTTTGGCCTTTGTGGGTTCATCCGCATCGATGTAGGCGGGAAGATCCTGGATCGGCACGCCGAAAGATTGCATGGAGCCGAACTTGGCAACCTGCTCGTCAGTGAATTTTACGTCAGGGAACTTGGTCATCATGCGGCGCAGCATTTCAACACGGACCTGTTTTCCTTCGATGTTGAAGAAAACGCGTCCGGCCGTATCGATCGTGATCAGCAGCGTGTTTTTCGGAAGGATGATATCCGAAATGGAGCTTGGCGTATCAACGATCACGGGCTCCGGAGAGCGCATGGTTGCCGTAAGCATGAAGAAAGTCACCAGCAGGAACGCAAGATCCACCATGGGCGTCATGTCCAGGGAAGGGCTGTGGCTCGGTGGCTTGATTTTTGGCATTTGCTGTGTTTTTAAAATCCTTGGCTGAGAAAATACTTAGTGTTTTTTAGCAGCGAAGGTTTGCAGGATGCTGAAGTTCGCTTCGTCAATGCCGTAGGTGATACGGTCGATCTGCGAATTGAAAATGTTGTACACGATGATGGCGATGGCAGAACCGCAGATACCGAAGGCGGTATTGATAAGCGCTTCGGAAATACCGGTTGCAAGTGCGTTCGCATCAGGCGCGCCGGAATTCGCAAGAGCGGCGAAGGAACGGATCATCCCGAGTACGGTTCCGATCAGACCGACCAGCGTTGCGATGGACGCGCAGGTGGAAAGAATAACAAGGTTTTTGGAGAGCATGGGAAGCTCAAGCGAGGTGGACTCTTCGAGATCTTTCTGGATCGCGGCGATCTTCTGCTCTTTATCCATGGAGCCGTCGTTTGCCACGAGGCGGTATTTTTCAAGGCCCGAGCGGACCACATTTCCGATAGAACCTTTCTGGCGGTCGCATGCTGCCATTGCTTCGTCGATCGCTTCGCTTTCCACGAGCTGGCGGATGTTGCGGACGAAGTTGGAAACGTTGCCGGTTCCGCGGGCGCGCATGATGGTGAAAAGACGCTCAATGGTGAATGTGATAACAAGGAGGTTGATCGTCATCAGGATAGGCACGATGAATCCGCCTTTATAGATGGTGCCGAAAACGTTAATCGGGTGACCTTTGATCGGGTCGAGATTTTCGAAGTTCTTAGGGTTGCCCATCACTTTTGACCATACGAGATACGAAATGATGTACTCGATAATGATGATTGCAACCGTAAAATAGGCCTGCACGTTAGAGGTCTTCTTGTTGCTCATAGTAAGAAAAGGTTTGGTTTTGTATTGGTTAGATTAATTACTGTTCCGGGGACGCAATGATAGCGAAATCATTTCGCAGGCTTTTTAACTCCCTGTTAATTTCGGCAATCTCCGGCCTTCGAAAGGGTTCAAACATACAAAAAAGCGGATTATTCCCGAAATTGCAAAAACACGGTTTTTCATTCCTGTTTTTCATGATAACTAATGCAAAATAACGCATTAATTATACCCGTGGGGAAACCGTTTCATAAGTGGACGCCGGGCAGAAATAATCGGTAAAAAAGGAGGCTTTCAGGTCTTCCTGCGGGCCCGTGCGCGGCGGACCGAGGCCCAGAAAAGGGGTATCAGCGTGACAATGATAAGCGCAATGACGATGTAGCCGACATTTTCTTCCACCCATTTTATGCGCCCCAGGAAATAGCCGCCTAGTCCCACCGAGGTGATCCATGCTGCTGCGCCCGAAATATTGTAGAGCAGGAATTTTTTGAGATCCACGCCGATGACGCCTGCAAGAATGGGCGCAAAGGTGCGGATGACGGGAAGAAACCGGCCGATCACCAGCGTTTTTCCGCCGTGACGGGAATAAAAATCGCGGGTGGTCTCGAGGTAGCGTTTTTTGAAGAAAAAGGAATCTTCTCTCGAGAAAAGTGCCGTACCTGTTTTTTTCCCGAACCAGTAAGCCGCAAGGTTGCCGAGAAAAGCGGCGATGATCATCATCGGCAGCAGCACGGAAATATTCACGCCCATCAGCTCCGGCTGCGTGGAGCAGAACATTCCCGAGAGGAAAACGAGCGAATCGCCGGGAAGAAAAAACCCGATGAGCAGCCCGGTTTCGGCAAAAATAACAGCAAGCAGCAGCGCAACTCCGCCATAATGCAGGATCGACGCGGGATCGGTGAGCTGTTTAAGGAAATGCCAGAAATCCATACCGGGAAAAATGTAAAGTTCCCGTTTTTACAGGCGGAATATTCCGCGGAAGGAAAATAAATGTCAGTCGGTTTCCGGTTTGCCCAGCGATTTTTCCCATTTGCTCACTACCGCTGTGGCCACCGCGTTTCCGGCGACATTCGTGGCGGAGCGGCCCATGTCGAGCAGCCAGTCGACAGCAATGATGATGGAAAGTCCTTCCGCAGGAATATGAAATGCATCCAGCATTCCCGCAATGACCACAAGCGAGGCGCGCGGAACGCCGGCCAGGCCTTTGCTCGTCACCAGCAACAGCAGCATCATGGTTATCTGCTGGCCGATGGAAAGATCCATGTGGTAGGCCTGCGCAATGGAAACCGTGGCGAACGTCATGTACATGATGGACCCGTCGAGGTTGAACGAGTAACCGAGCGGAAGAACGAAGCCGATGATGCGGTCGGGACAGCCGAAGCGTTCGAGCGCATTTATCGTTTTCGGCATGGCGGCTTCCGAGCTGGAGGTGCCGAAAGCGATGAGCATCGGCTCGCGGATAAGACGCAGCAGGTGGAAATAATTTATGCGGAACGCCGCGCAGACCGCAGGAAGAACGGCAAAAAGAAAAACGGCAAGTCCCCCGAAAAAGCAGGCGATCAGCTTTGCATAGCCGAAAAGAATGCCGAGCCCGTGAACGGCGATCACTGCAGCAACGGCTCCGAAAACGGCCAGGGGAGCGAAAAACATTACATAGCTGGTAACCTTCAGCATGATGTGCGCCACGGCGTCAAAGAAATCGACCACGATCTTTCCTTTTTCACCGACAGCGGAAATCGCGCCGGCAAAGAACAGGACGAAAACGATGATGGGAAGGATGTCGTTTTTCGATAACGAATCGATGATGTTTTTCGGGAAGATGTGAAGGATGAACTCCTCCACATTGAACGGTTGCGCCCCGACGATCTTCTCCGTTGCGGAGTGGATATTCAGCGAAGTGCCGGGATGAAAAAGATTCACGATGACGAGTCCCATCGTAAGGGCGATCAGCGTGGCGCACGTGAAATAGAGAATCGTTTTCCCGCCGATGCGCCCCATTGCGGAAAAGTTGCCGGTTTTCACGAGCCCGACGAGCAGCAGCGAAAACACCAGCGGCGCAACGATGACTTTGACAAGGTTCAGGAAAATGCTGCTGAGCAGGCTGAAGCCGGTCACCTGCCGCGTTGCAAATTTTTCGAGCGCCTCCTGTTCGAAACGGGGAAGCCGTTCAGGATCGAGATTTCCCCAGATGTGCGCGTGAGCGATTGCGCCGGCAATTATTCCCAGGACCAGGGCGATGAAAATCCACGTGGAGAGACCCGGTTTTTTGCGCAGCATTTATCCGTTCAGGGCGTTACGGCGACCGGGCCCGAAGCGGCGATCGTGCCGATATTGAGAATGAGGTCGGGAAGCAGGCCCAGCACCAAAGTAATAACCGCGGTTATAAAAAGCAGCGCCTGGTGAACGTTATTGGCGGCAATGACGTGATCGCCTTCCGCTTCTTTGAAATACATCGCGATGATGATGCGGAAATAATAGTACACGCCGACAAGGGAAGCGAGGATGCCGATCACCGTGAGCCAGACGTGGCCGGAGTTCAGGGCAGCATTCAGCACGTAGTATTTTCCGAAAAACCCGGCTGTGGGAGGAATCCCGCCAAGCGAAAGAAGCGCGATCGTCATCGCCATGGCCAACAGCGGATTTTTCTTCCCGAGCCCGTTAAACGCATCGACGCCGTCTTTTCCCGATTGCGAGGCAACGTTGATCAATACCGTGAACGCGGCGATAGATGCGATGGAATACGCCGCGGTGTAATAAATGATGGCCTTGGCGGAGAAAGAGCTGAACGCCACCACGGCCAGCAGCAGGAAGCCGGCGTGTGAAATGCTCGAATAGGCAAGCATGCGTTTTACATTTTCCTGCACGGCCGCCGTGATGTTCCCGATGAAGAACGTAAGTCCCGTGCAAACAGCGAGGATCGGGATCCAGAACGTATCCACGCCGGCGAAAACGATCGTCAGGAAGAGACGCAGGATCGTCACGATCGCGGCTGTTTTCACCACGGTCGACATGTAAGCTGTTACCTGTGTTGGCGCACCCTCGTAAACGTCGGGCGTCCAGAAATGGAAAGGCACTGCCGAAAGCTTGAAGAGCAGTCCAACGATCATCATCACGATGCCGCCGTATACAAATGCAGCGGGTCCGCCGGGCGCACTGTTGATCGCAAGACCGATATCGCGCAGGTCAAATGAACCCGTTCCTCCGTATACGAGCGCAATTCCGAAAAGCAGGAATGCGGAAGCGAAAGAGCCCATCAGGAAATATTTCATGGACGCTTCATTCGAAGCGAGACTGCTTTTGTTTGCACCGGCGAGCACATAAACGGGAATGGAAAGAATTTCAACGCCGAGAAAAAGCATCGTCATGTTGCTGAAAGAGGTGAGGATGATCGCGCCGACGAGGGAGAAAATGACAAGCACCGCATGGTCCGTCCGGCTGTTCTCGCCCTTGAAAAAATCGCCGGACATGATGAACCACAGGAAAGCCGTTGTCAGGATGATCACGGAAAAAACAACGGAAGAACCTTCGAAGAGGATCATGCTGCTGAACAGGCGGCTCCAGGGGCCGTCGTCTAACCACCAGTAAGAAACAGCGATGCCGATGCAGGCGGCGAGACCGGCCAGCATCAGCGGGTAAACGATCTTCCGCATCCTGAAAAGTTCAGCGAGCATTGCAAGGACGCCAAGACCGGTAAGTGCTAAAATGACTTTCATATTTTATTTTCTGGAATAATAACCGTGATTATTAATCAGGAATGCATGGGCATGATCCCGCTCACCAGCTGGTGAACATCGTTCTGTATTATGCTGATCAGCGGTGCGGGATAAACACCGAGAATGATCACCGCCGCACATACGACGAGGAGAACGGTTTTTTCATTGCCGCTCAGCTCGCCGAAGGAAGCTGTTATTGTTTTCGTATTACCGAGCATGATTGCCTGGAAGCTCCTCAGCATGTACACCGCGCCGAGAATGATCGTGAGCCCGGCGAACAGCGCCATCGTCGCGCTGAACTGGTAAACGCCGTTGATCAGCAGGAATTCGCCTACGAAGCCATTTGTAAGCGGAAGCGCCACCGAGCCGAGCATGATGATCATGAAGAGCGTGGTGAATTGCGGGGAAACGTTGCGGATACCGCCGAGCTTGTCGAGCTCACGTGTGCCTGTGCGTGAAAGAAGAATGTCGGCGATGAAGAACAGCCCGACGACGTTTATGCCGTGGCTGAACATCTGCACCACAGCACCCGTGATCCCTTCGACGTTGTTTTTATCAGGAGAAAATGCGAAAACACCCGCAGCGATCAGCCCGACGTGCGCAATGGAAGAATAGGCGATGAGCCGCTTGAAATCTTTCTGTACCAGCGCCATGCAGGACGCGTAGATGATGCTGATGACGCAAAGCAGCAGGGCCGTGGTTCCCCAGCTCGCCCACGCAGCGGGTGTCATGGGCAGCAGCCAGCGGATGATCCCGTACGTGCCCATTTTCAGCATGATGCCGGAAAGAAGCATCGTGCCCTGCGTGGGTGCGGTGACATACGTGTCAGGCTGCCAGGTGTGGAAGGGGAAGATCGGCATCTTGATCGCGAAGCCGAGGAAGAGTCCCCAGAAAACCCAGGTCTGTTCGGTCGGCAGCAGCTTTTGTCCGGCGAGATAAAGAGCCTTCAGGTCGAACGTGTGGATGTTGGTGTCGCCGATCGACGTATTGAGGTACAAATAGATGAGCGCCGCGAGCATGAAAAGGCTCCCGGTAAGTGTGTACACGAAAAACTTGAACGTGATTTTTCCGCGGTTTTCCCCGCCCCACATCAGGCAGATGAAATAGATCGGGATCAGCGCGAGCTCCCAGAAAATGTAGAAGAGAAATCCGTCACGCGCCACGAAGACGCCGATGAGCGCCATCTGCATGAACATGATCAGCGCATAAAATGTGGAAGGGTTTTCGTAATTGTTGCGGAAGCTGCTGAGAATAATGATGGGAACAAGAATCGTTGTCAGCAGCACGAGCACCATGCTGATGCCGTCAATGGCCACGTTGAAATCCACGCCGAGAGAAGTGATCCACGGAACGTCCATGGACAGCTGCGGGCTGAGGGAATTCTTATGCAGCGTGTAGTAAGCGAAAAGCGCCAGCCCGAGTTCTACGAGCGATGCGATGAACGCGACACGTTTCACGCCCTCGCCTTTGGCGAAAAGCATCAGCAGCGCGAATACGAGCGGAAGACCTACCAGGTATGCTACAAGCGGAGGGCCAATAAGTGCGGTTGTCATGTTTATTCAGCCGGTATTAAAAGAATTTGATCATAAAGATGAGCATCACAGCAAGGGACATCGCGAACAGGTAGAACCCGATGCTGCCTGTCTGCACGTAACGCGCCATTGAGCCCATCCACTTCACGCCCGAGCCTATGCCGTTCACAATGCCATCAATGAATTTGAGCTCGAAGAATTTGTAAAACATTTCGGACAGCCAGTCGAGCGGCTTGCGGATCACGGCATCGTAGAATTCATCCACGTAATATTTGTGGAAAATAACGCGCTGGATTTTCGGCATGTCCTCTTCTTTTTCTTTCGGGAGAACGTTGTTCTTCCTGTAGATCATGAAGGCGAGATAGATCGCGGCGCCTGCAGAAGCGATGGCAATGAGCATGAGCTTCAATTCTTCGCCGCCAAAATGTGAAGGGCCCTCGATCCAGGTTTTGGCGTAACCGTAACCCGGTTCGAGAAAATTGTACAGCAGGTGCTGGTGGGCATTCGGAATGCCAAGGAATCCCGCAACAGCTGCGAGCCCGGCAAGAATCATCAGCGGAACGGTCATGCTTTTCGGCGACTCGTGCAGGTGATGTTCCTGTTCGTGCGTACCGCGGAATTTTCCGTGGAAAGTGAGAAAATAGAGCCGGAACATGTAGAATGCGGTCAGCATCGAACCGATCACGCCGAGCACCCAGTAAAGTTTCCCGGAACCTTCATGTTCGTATACATGCCCGAGAATTTCATCTTTCGAGAAAAAGCCGGAGAATGGCGGCAGCCCCGAAATGGCAAGCGTTCCGATGAGAAATGTGAGGTGAGTTATAGGTAATGCTTTTTTCAGTCCGCCCATCCTGCGGATATCCTGTTCGCCGCTCATGGCATGGATAACGCTCCCCGCGCACAGGAACAGCAGCGCTTTGAAGAACGCGTGCGTCATCACGTGGAAAACACCGCCGGTGAATGCACCGACGCCGAGACCGAGGAACATGTAGCCCAGCTGGCTGACCGTGGAATAGGCGAGCACTTTCTTGATGTCGTTCTGGAACAGGCCGATCGTTGCCGCGAAGACCGCCGTGAGCACGCCGATAAGCGCAACCACTTCGCTGGCTACAGGAGCATTGATGAAAATGACGGAAGAGCGCGTGATCATGTAAATGCCGGACGTGACCATCGTTGCGGCGTGGATGAGCGCGGAAACCGGTGTCGGTCCGGCCATTGCATCGGGCAGCCATGTGTACAGCGGTATCTGCGCGCTTTTTCCGCAGGCGCCGATGAAGAGCAGGATGCCGATGGTGTTGTAGATGCTCTGGTTGTACGCGTTATCGTGCACGCCTTTGAAAACGACGCTGAAGTCGAGGCTTTTGAACGTCACGTAAATGAGGATCATTCCCAGCAAAAACCCGAGATCGCCGATGCGGTTGACGATGAATGCTTTTTTCGCCGCGTTGTTGTATTCCGTGTTTTTGAACCAGAACCCGATGAGCAGGTAGGAACAGAGACCGACGCCTTCCCATCCCACGAACATGAGGATGTAGTTGCTTCCCATAACGAGGAGCAGCATGAAGAAAACGAACAGGTTCATGTACGAGAAGAAGCGGTGGTAGCCGTCGTCGTCGTGCATGTAGCCCGTGGAATACAGGTGGATCAAAAACCCGACGCCCGTAATGATGAGCATGAAAAGCACCGAAAGCGGATCGATCAGGAAAGAGAAATCGACAGAAAGGCGGCCCGTGGCAAACCAGCTTGCCACTTTAACGACTTCCGATTGGCCATGCAGCTGGAAAAATATTCCGAGCGAAAGCAGGAATGCAAGCAGGACAGAGCCGCAGCCGACGAGGCTTATCTGTCCTTTCGAAAGTTTTTTCCCGCCCAATCCGATGATCGCAAAACCAAGGAGAGGCAGAACAGGAATCAACCAGGCGAGCTGAATCATAATGAAATTATCCTTTTAGCTTGTTTAATGCGTCGATGTCGGTAGTCTTGGTGTTGCGGTAAATGATCATGAGAATGGCAAGACCCACGGCAACTTCCGCGGCGGCCACAGCCATGACGAAGAACACGAAGACCTGTGCGCGCGGATCGCTGTGCTGTGCAGAAAAAGCAACGAGCAGCAGGTTGACCGCGTTCAGCATCATTTCGATGCACATGAGAATGATGATCGCATTGCGGCGGTACAATACACCGAGCACGCCCATTCCGAAAAGAACGGCGCTGAACGTAACGTACCAGCTGATGGGAATCACCTGGATGGCCGAATGACCGGCATCGAGCAGCATTGTTGACATATCACGTAATATTTTTTTTGCCGAGCATCACCGCGCCGACCATTGCAGCGAGGAAAAGCACGGAAGAAATTTCAAAGGGAACAATGAAATCGGTGAAGAGCACGTGACCGAGCCGTGTGACAAGACCGATCTGCGTATCATTGGGTTGTTTGAGCGCGATCGTATCCGCACCTTTCAGCGCACCCACGAGCGTCAGCATCAGCGTTCCGCCCGCGACCACTGCGGCGATCTTTATCCAGGCCGGTTTATGCGGCTCCGTTTCCTTGTTCAGGTTCAGCATCATGATCACGAAAAGGAAAAGCACCATGATGGCGCCGGCATACACGATGATGTGCACAACCGCGAGGAACTGTGCATTGAGCAGGATGTAATGTCCTGCGATCGCGAAAAAAGTGACGATGAGGTAGAGGACACTGTAAACCGGATTCCGGCTGAAGATGACGCACGCGCCGCTGATGAGCGCTATGGCGGAAAGAACGAAGAAAAGGACCTCGGTAATTGTCAGGTTCATAATGGCTGAATTCGGTTAGTGGGCCTTTTTGGTTTTGAGTGAACGGGAAGGATCCCACAATTTGTTGTGAGCGAACTCCGGGTGTTTTTTGAATTCGAGAACGGCGGCGGTCTGGCGCTTTGTCACATCCACGCGCTTGTCCACGGGTTCCACGAGCTTGTCTTTCCCGTAAACGAAATCACGGCGTTCGAATTCCGTGGGAACGATGCGGTCGGTGAGGAAGATCGCTTCTTTCGGACAGGCTTCTTCACAGAGCCCGCAGAAAATGCAGCGCAGCATATTGATCTCGTAAACAGCAGCGTATTTTTCTTCGCGGTAAAGATTCTCTTCTCCCTTTTTGCGTTCGGCGGCCACCATCGTGATCGCTTCCGCCGGACATGCGACGGCGCAGAGCCCGCAGGCCGTGCAGCGTTCCGCCCCGTTCTCATCACGCTTCAGCACATGTTCGCCGCGGTAAACGCTGCTGCGCGGACGTTCCTTTTCGGGATAGCTGATCGTCGCTTTCTTTTTGAAAAGATGGGATAGCGTGATACGCATTCCGTTCAGCACAGCGGGCAGGTAAAGTTTTTCGGTGAAAGACATTTCTTTCTTCACCACAACTTTTGATCTGTTAGTCAGCGACTGCATGATGTCACTTTTTTGGTTAAACTCTTTCGTAAAACAGCTGCATCAGAGTTTGCCCATTCCCCACATTCCCAGGCCTGTGCCGATGAGGTTGAGGAGGGACAAAGGTATCAGAATTTTCCAGCCTAAATTCATGAGCTGGTCGTAGCGGAAACGCGGGATTGTCCAGCGGATCCACATGAAAACAAAGACGAAAAACAGCGTCTTCGCAAACATGACCAGCGTGCCGATGAGCGCAACAATATTCGGATCGGAAATCTTGTCCATGAACGGAAAATTGTAACCGCCGAAAAAGAAAAGCGACATCACCGCGGAGGAGATAAACATGTTCACGTATTCCGCGAAAAGATAAAAACCGAGCTTCATCGAGCTGTATTCCGTGTGGTAACCGCCGACAAGCTCTGTTTCGCATTCCGGGAGATCGAACGGTGTACGGTTCGTTTCGGCCAGTGCGCAGATGAAAAAGATGAGGAACGTGAGCGGGTTCTTGAAAAAGTTCCAGGAAAAATAATGGCCGTTCCAGAAGCTGTGCTGCTCCGCAGCGATCGCCGATGTCTGCAGCGTTCCCGTCATCATGATGAGCGTAACGATGGCAATTCCCATCGCCACTTCATAGCTGATCATCTGCGAAGAAGCGCGCAGCGCGCCGAGCAGGGAATACTTGTTGTTCGACGCCCATCCGCCGATCATGATGCCGTACACGCCGATCGAAACAACGCCCAGCAGGTACAGCACGCCGATGTTCACGTCCGTTACCTGCAGCGGAAGCGATTCTCCGTGCCACATAATGTTCGGGCCCCAGGGAATAACGGCGCCGGTCATAAGCGCGGTTAACATTCCGATGGCAGGTCCGAGCACAAAAAGAAATTTGTTCGAAACGTTCGGAATGATCTCTTCTTTCATGAACATCTTGATGCCGTCGGCGATCGGCTGGAGGATCCCGAATGGTCCCGCACGGTTCGGCCCGAGGCGGTCCTGCAGGAATGCGGCGATCTTTCGTTCCGCGTATGTCGAATAGGCTGCAATGCCCAGCGAAACCGCGAAGACGAGCAGAACGAGAATGATCTTATAAATGATGAACGCTGTGGTCATAGGTTAGTGGCTGGAAGATTCTTTGTGTTTTTTCCCCTTGAGCTTTCCAAGCTGCTTGCCCGTATCGAGCTTGAGCTTCACGAGCTCATAATGGTTGGCGGAAATGACGGAATGGTGATCAATGTGGCTCGGCCCTTCGATGTTCCAGTCGGAAACTTTTTTGTGGTTGAAGCGGCAATCGTTGCAGATCCAGTCTTCCACTTCGCCCCACTGGTCTTTGCGTGCGGTGACGCGGAGGACATCCGCTCCCTTGAACCAGAGACGGACCTTGCCGGAACATTTTGTGCAATTGCGGTGGGCGTCAACCGGCTTCACGAACCATACGCGGCTTTTGAAGCGGAATGTTTTGTCGGTGAGCGCGCCGACGGGACAAACGTCGATCACGTTGCCGGAAAATTCATTGTCGATGGAATTTTTAACGAACGTCGAAATTTCCGCCACGTCGCCGCGGTTGAGCACGCCGTGAACGCGGTGATCCGTGAGCTGTTCGGCCACTTTCACGCAGCGGTAGCAGAGGATGCAGCGCGTCATGTGCAGCTGCACATAAGGACCGATGTCGATCTTTTCGAACGTACGGCGCTCGAAATCGTAACGCGTTTTTGCCGCACCGTTCTCGTAGCCGAGATCCTGCAGGTGGCATTCGCCGGCCTGGTCGCAGATGGGGCAATCGAGCGGGTGATTCAGCAGCAGGAATTCCACCACACCGCGCCGCGCTTCGAGCACTTCGGGAGAGGTGAAGTTCACCACTTCCATTCCGTCCATCACTTCCGTCCGGCACGAAGCCACCGGTTTCGGCATCGGGTTCGGGTTCTGCGAATTCATTTTCGTCACGCGCACGATGCAGGTGCGGCAATAGCCGCCCGAAGTTTTCAGCTTGGAGTAATAGCACATGGCAGGAGGCGCCACATGCTTACCGATCATGCGTGCGGCCTGCAGTATCGTCGTTCCTTTCGGTACTTCGATCTCGTGTCCGTCTATGGTTACTTTCGGCATTCGTTTTCAGTTTAGTAATCGCGATTACTAATTGGTTAAGCTACCGGCGCGGCTTGGTTGCGCAGGTTGTAATAGTGTTTCTGGTCTTTGATGGAAGACGGGTTTTTGATGTATTCCTCAAATTCCGCGCGGAAGTGACGGATCGCGCTGGCCACGGGCCATGCAGCAGCGTCACCGAGCGGGCAGATCGTTTTTCCGTCGATCTTCGATTGAATGTCGAAGAGCAGATCTACGTCGCCGGGATGCCCGTGACCGTCGAGAATGCGGTGGAGGATTTTTTCCATCCATCCCGTTCCTTCGCGGCAGGGCGAACATTGTCCGCAGCTTTCATGGTGGTAAAAACGGGTGAAGTTCCAGAGGTTCTTCACCACGCTTGTTGTTTCATCCATCACGATGAATCCGCCGGAGCCGAGCATTGTTCCTGTCTGGAACCCGCCGTCGGCGAGCGATTCATACGACATGAGACGAGGTTCGCCTTTGGCGGTTTTGAGGAAAAGCTCTGCAGGAAGAATGGGAACGGAAGAGCCGCCGGCGACAACCGCCTTGAGCTTTTTACCGTTGCGGATCCCGCCGCAGTAATTTTCAGAATAAAGAAACTCTTCGACGGGAAGGCCGAGATCGATCTCGTAAACACCGGGTTTGTTGATGTGGCCGCAGGCGGAAATGAGCTTCGTTCCGGTTGATTTGCCGATGCCGATCTTCGCGTATTCTTCGCCGCCCATGTTCACGATGGGAACAGTGGCCGCAATCGTTTCCACGTTGTTGACAACGGTCGGTCGCGCCCACACGCCCTGCACGGCAGGGAACGGGGGCTTGATGCGCGG
>DASTSF010000397.1:0-14771 GCA_035760825.1 Bacteroidia bacterium | reverse complement strand
GCTTGACGCAGTTGCCCGTGTCGTCGTAGATCTCGAATGAAACTTCTTCGCTGAACGTCAGCTGGTGCTTGCCCGTGTCGTAATTCGCGGTGTATTTTTTCCCGAGGTAAGTGAATTCACCTGCATTCGTGGGAGGCTGCGCATGAAGCAGCGGCGCGATCGCGAAAAGAAAAAGAAGCAGGAAGATTTTTTTCATGGACGGCAGGTTGTTGTGCAAAAGTAGGGAGGCCGCGTTAATCTTTCGTGAAGATGAGCTCAGATTTCTTCCGTCGCTCCCGATTTTTCCTGCACCATTTCGGCAAATGATTTCCCGGTGGCTTTGCTTTCCGCCCACGCGGGAAAATCGAAATACTCGAACGCGGTCTGTTCGAACGGATCGTCCCTGAGCGATTCGAGATTATGCCACAGCTCCGTGTACAGCGGGATCATCTCTTTTTCACTGGTGGTCTTCGCTGATTTTTCCGCGAACGCCATGAAGAAATTCTCGAACTGGTACGAGCGGTTCCGTGATTTCAGGTAACGCTGCACATTCCGGCTGACGTACGGAAGCAGGTCGCGGTGATCGAGCTCGAGGTGAAGCACCAGCGAGAACAGTTGTGCCACCGCGTAGATCCATTCGTTCTGTCCCACGGCGTTGTCGTTCAGCAGGCGCGTGGTCCAGCGCAGCGACTGCTGTATCTTCCCCGCACCGTAGCAGGCCACGGCGCAGCTGATGGAAAAATGCGCTTCACGCAGGCGGCTCAGCCTTCCCTCGAAACGGAGCAATCCTTCCTCGATGCGCGGGACCAGCTTCATCGCATTCTCAAAATGCCCGATCGAATTGTAGAGCGAAAGCTCGAGGCTGTAGGAGCTGGAAAATAATTTCAGGTCGAGGTCCTCGTTGCGTGCGCTGTCGAGCTTTTCCGGCAATGCGCGAAGCTTTTTCAGGTTGAGCAACACTTCCGCGTAGCGCTTGAGCCGGCTGCAGACATAAATAAGGTTCGTCAGCACGCCGAAATACACGTTCGGCTCGTCGCGGAAAATATCCGTGTGCGATTCGATGAGGCTGACGTTGGCGGCAAGATGCTCGTGGCATTTTTCCGCATCGGCGATGCCGAAATAATACGCGCTGTACGTGTGATGGTACATGAAACGTGCGCTTACGCTCAGGCCGTCGAGCGATTTGTTCTGCAGCGGCGCATCGATGAGGCGGCGGAAATCTTCGAGCTGTTCTTTTCCGCGTGCGCGTCCTTTCGTGTTCAGCACGAGGAACAGGCGGCTTTTGACATTCCACAGCTGGTTGTACGTGCGTATGTCGTCCGCCACTTTCTGGTCTTCTTCCAGGATGCGGAGAATATCATCGTCCGTCATGCCGGAATAATTGTCTTTTTCCGCCAGCGATTTTTCCAGCGCGTGTATCTGGACGAGCACGGCCTCCTTCTCGAATTTTTCAGCGAGCCTCCGCGCGCTTTTCAGCCGCTTCGAGCATTGATCGTACAGCGTTTTCTTGTACAGGATCTCGGCGTAATGCAGCTCTTTCCACAGCTGCGCATCGACGGAGCTGTTGTGGTGGAAAACATCGAGGCTGCGGAGGATCGTTTCATATAAACGTCCTTTCGTGATGCTGAGGTTGTTGAGGAGCGTTTCGCCTTTGAATTTCTTAATGAGCAGCTCTTCATCGTATTCCTTCATCCTGTCGATGATGTCGAAGATCAGGACGTAGTTGTTCTGCTCACCGATGGTATGACGCCCGGCGAAAATTTTGAAATGCCTTTTTTCCTGTTTGGTGAGCGAGTGGATGAGGCGGTGAAGCTGGTCGGAAGATTTGCCGGACATGTTTAAAGATGCGTGTTTTTGGGGGTTAGCGTAGCAATGACCTGCACTCGTTTTATCCCGGGAATCCTTTCATTCAAAAAAAGCAGAAGCTTTTGTCTCTCTTTATTCGCAGGTGGTGCAGCCATTTCCATTTCCAACAAGTTAATTAATCGAAGCTGCTTTTGCAACTGCACAGGATGGTTTGGATTCGCCCGTAAACACATCTGGACATGTATAAAGATGAAAAAAAGTGGAAACCGGGCTTGATCAGCATATTTTTTGAGGTTCAACATCCTGGAAAATAGCCAGGTAGAACAAACTGCATGGATCTTGAGATGTAAAACAACCCGGAACTGTGATTTGAGGAACCTTCCTTCGGCGTATAGCTTTGTCACGTATTGGTAAATTTCATGCGATCCGCCGTGGGTCCGGTTTCAAAGGGGATGTTGGCCGGACCCCGGTTTTTTTACGAAAGCCGGGTTGTCATTTCCGAAATGAAATAAATTTTCTCTTCACCCGGTACGAAAGCTCCCGCCCTGTTCCGGGTTTGCCAACGCACCGGATTTCTTTCCGGGAGGAACCGTTAACTTTACTTATGCTCGTGAACAGCGCCAGGCAGAAATTATATTTTCTCACACCGTTTTTTTTCGCGCTCCTTTTTTTCTCCGAATCATTTTCGCAGACGCTCAACTTCCGCCAGTATTCGGTCGATGACGGACTTCCGTTCGTACAGGTCTTCACCATTTACCAGGACAGCAAAGGGAATTTATGGTCGGGCGGCTACGGCGGACTCAGCAGCTTCGATGGCGTGAACTTCACGAATTATGCGCCGCGCAACGGCCCCCCCAACCACTGGGTGACGTCGATCGCGGAAGACCAGCGCGGACAATTATGGATCGGGACGATCGAAGGCGCTTCCATTTTCAGCAACGGCACGTTCCAGAATTTTACCGTGAAGGATGGACTGCCCGATAATTACGTGAACTGCCTGTACCGTGACGACCGGAACGTTTTCTGGATCGGAACGGCAAAAGGGATCTGCCGTTATGACGGCGAAAAATTCATTTACGATCCGAGCGAAGGACCCGGAAAAAGCTCTGTGCTCTGCATTTACGGCGAGCCGAATACTTCGCGCGTGTGGATGGGCACGTCGGACGGCGTGTACATGTACGACAACGGGAAATACACGCATTACCCGATGCAGACGTTCTCCGACGACAACGTAACAGCGATCACCCGCTCCGCCGACGGGAAGATCCTTGCCGGCACTTCCGACGGCGTTTACCGCCTGGAAGGAGATCATTTTTCCATTCTCATCACGCAGGCCGGGCTGGAAATGCCGGAGGTGAATGCGCTGATCACCGACCGCAGCGGCATCACCTGGATCGGTGCGGACAACGGGCTGTTCTCCTACGACGGAAAAAAATTCGCGCGCTACGACATCAGTCCCGACCTGAATTCGGAAAAAGTGATCAGCCTTTTCATTGATTATGAGAACAGCCTCTGGCTCGGTACGCACGCCGGGCTGTTCCGTTATCGCGGAGCCGGGTTCGTCAGTTTCGGGCCGCGCGACGGGCTTATCGGTTCGTTCACGTACGGCATTACACAGGATGGCGAAGGAAATATCTGGGTGTGCTCGGAATCGAAAGGTGTTTACAAATACGACGGCAAAACATTCACTTTGTTCGGGAAACACAACGGACTTTCATCCGAAAAAGCGAACGACTGCATGTATGATTCCACGCTCGGCATCCTTGTGGGAACGAACCGCGGACTCGACGTTATTTCCGGCAGCCAGGTAAAAGTATTCCGGCGAAGCGACGGGCTGAACTGCGACACGGTGAATTGCATACGCCGCGACCGGCACGGGAGGATCTGGCTCGGCGGCGGAAAAGGGATCACGCTTTTCGACAACGGGAAATTCACGGCGTACACGATCCCGTCCTCACCTGAAAATTCATTCGACGTGTGGAGCATTTTTGAAGACCGTACGGGCCGCATCTGGGTGGGGACATACGTGGGCGGGCTCTACATTTTCGACGGGAAGAATTTTTCCGACGGGAAAAAGCTCCTCGGCGTGAAGACGGACTCGTATTTCGACATCTGCGAGGACAAGACCGGCAAGCTGTATTTTGCCACGCTCGACGGCATATACATTTACAACGGAAAAACAACGGAACGTATCTCGGAGCAGAACGGAATGAGCTCGGAGCTTGCGTATGGAATGATCCTCGACAACGAAAGCAAATACCTGTGGATCGGTACGAACCAGGGGATCAACCGGCTGGATGTCGCTGCGTATGATAAAGACGGGAGCATCGTGCTCACCACGTTCGGGAAAGAAGAAGGTTTTTCAGGCGTGGAATCGAACACGAACGGGTTTTACATCGACCGGGACGGGAAGATCTGGTTCGGTACGGTGAACGGGCTCATCTGCTATTCGCCGAAAGATTTCCGCACGAATATTGCGCCGGCGAAAACCAGTATCACCGGCTTCCGGCTTTTTTACCAGGACACGATCATCCCGCAGGGAGCGGAGCTCGAATGGGACGAGAACAACATCGCATTCGAATATGCCGGCATTTGCCTGACGAACCCGGCGAAAGTGCGTTACCGTTTCATGCTCGCGGGTTTCGACCAGGACTGGTCGCCGCCGACCGCCGACCGCAGCGCAAAATATTCCAACCTGCCGCCGGGGCAATACACGTTCAAGGTCATCAGCTGCAACAACGAAGGCATGTGGAACGAAGACCCGGCGACGTATACGTTCACGATCCTCACGCCGTTCTGGAAAAAGACCTGGTTCTGGTTCCTGCTTACGCTTGCGGCGATGGGCGTTCTCGGTTCGGCCATCCTGTTCCGCATCCGCCAGATCAAATACCGCGAACGCCTCGAATCGGAAACAAAAATTTCTCTCGCCCGGAATGAGCTGAAAGCCTTGCGCGCGCAGATGAACCCGCATTTCGTTTTCAATTCGCTCAATTCCATCCAGCATTTTATTCTTACGAACAAATCAGCCGACGCAGGAAAATACCTGAACAAGTTTGCGCGGCTGATGCGCGTGATCCTGAACAATTCCGAAAAATCGCTGATCACCGTGAAGGAGGAGATCGAATACCTGACGCTTTATCTCGGTCTTGAAGAAATGCGTTTCGAAGGAAAATTTTCCTGGAGCATCGACGTGCCGGATGACATCGACACCGATTTCATCGAGATACCGGCCATGCTGCTGCAGCCTTATGTGGAGAATGCCATCCTCCACGGGCTGACGCCGAAAAAAGAAAAAGGTCACCTGCTGATCGAGCTGCGGCTGAAGGGAAACCAGCTCGTGTGCAGCATCATCGACGACGGCATCGGGCGCGAGCGCGCGCGGGAGATGCGCCGGCTTTCGCAGCAGAAAGACCATAAATCGCTCGGCATGAAGATCACGCACGACAGGCTCGAGCTGATCAACCGCCTGCACGGATCGCACCTCAGTCTTACCATCATCGACCTTTATCATCCCGGCGGCAGCGCAGCGGGAACCAGAGTTGATATATTCATACCGGTTTCCTAATTTGGCAGGATATCAATCCCAAAAACAATCCTTATGATCAACGCGGTAATCGTAGAAGACGAAAAGAAAAGCAGGGAAGTGCTCGAAGCGCTTGTAAAAGCGAATTGTCCCGATGTGAACATCGTGGGCAATGCCGATTCGGTTGCCGCGGGCGTTGAGGTGATCGGGAAATCGAAACCGCAGCTCGTTTTTCTCGACATCGAAATGGCGGATGGAAGCGGCTTCGACATGCTGGAAAAGCTCGGCTCGGGAAATTTCGATGTGATCTTCACGACCGCGTCCGATGCGCATGCGCTGAAAGCGATCAAGTACAGCGCCATCGACTACCTGCTGAAACCGATCGATGGGGAAGAGCTGAAAGCGGCGGTGGAAAAGATCAAAGCAAAGCATGCGGAAACCGCGAGCATGGAGAACCTGAAATTTCTCCTGCAGAACCTCCGCAAGCCCAGCGAACAGTATACGAAGATCACCCTGCCCACGGGGAACGCATACGAGATTGTGAACGTGAAGGACATTATCCGCTGCGAAGCGGACGGCAGCTACACCACGTTTTTCCTCGACGGTAAAAAGAAGCTGCTCGTTTCGGCGAGCCTCAAGCATTACGAAGACCTTCTTCCCCCGGAAGATTTCATCCGCGTGCACCACGCGTATCTCGTCAACATGCATCACGTCGTGCGCTACCTGAAAGCCGACGGCGGCTACGCGGTAATGTCCGACGGTACGCAGATCGAGATCTCGAGACGCAAGAAAGAAGCGTTCCTGCAGCGCCTGAACAAGGTTTAGCAGAACCGTGCACGGAGCCGCCGGTTTCCGCGCAGCCAGTTACCTTCCTCTCTTTCCCGATTGCTTTGCATTGTTCGCCACCTGTTAAATGTGGCTATCCTTCCTTTTGTTTCATGCGTAATATTGAGTGGAAATCAGCACAGGACTTTTCGCTGGTTCCACCCGGTAAACGCTCATTGAAATAAAGATACTCAACGAAAAAGAGCCACTGGCCCTGAGCCAAAGGGTGATACCGGTTGGCAGGTGTATTCGGGGATGTTGCACCGACCATCTGGTTCACCCGGCTCTTTTACCAGGCAAACGTATCTATTCAGCGGGCGCGGGTTATACAGGTAAAAGCAGAAGTCGATCCATCATCGCGGTGGACAAAACATAAGTTGAACAATTAAAATCAATGTGCCATGAAAAAGACAGAGCATCGCAAGGGACACGCTTATCATATTGACGGTCTCGGCACCATGGGCATACTTTTCGGAGTAGCCTGCATCGGATTCATTCTCTACAACGTATTACACGTTATATTTTCCTGAGTGTGTGTGGGACCCCGGTTCTGCCGGGCCGAATAAGGCTTAGCGTGAACCGGGGTTTTTTCAAAGTCCTCCAGGCCGAAAGGCCTTCACTATACAGAGTACACGTCCCGGTTTTTGCCGGGACGTTTTTTTTGGACATGTATAATCATGCGGAAAAAAAGATTGGCCCTTTCATAGCGAAGACCTACGTTTATTCCGCATGAGCATCCCCACCTCACCCATTAAAAAAAACGCCATGAAAAAAATTTTACCAGCACTCTTTTTTCTTTCCGCTCTTCCGCTCGCTGCGCAGGTTTCTCCTACGTGGGGCAACGACGTGCTCGACATCAACAGCGTGCGCGCAGGCGTGAATTCCAACGGGGATCTTTTCTGGAATTACATCAATCCCCAGTTCCAGGTTCCGGCCGACAGCATGACCACCACGATCATCGCAGGCGCGTTATGGATCGGTGGACTTGATACGATGAACCAGCTTCACCTCGCTGCGCAAACGTATCGCCAGACGGGGAATGATTTCTTCAACGGACCTGTAATGAATTCCGCGAACTATTCCACGGCCAATGACATCGCCTGGGCGCATGTGTGGAAGATCAACAAGTCGACCATCGATACGTTCCTGATGCATTTTGTCAACCCTGCACTTTTTCCCGGTTACACCATCCCGGCTTCGATCATGAACTGGCCCGGCAACGGCGACGTAAACCAGGGACAGGCGCCACAGCTGGCCCCGTTCGTGGATATGAATTCCGACGGGTATTACGATCCGAATGCCGGCGATTATCCCTGCATCAAAGGTGACCAGTCGATCTTTTTTATTTTCAATGACGATCGCTCGAATCACACCGAAACCGGCGGAGCGAAATTCGGCATCGAGCTGCATGGCATGCTGTACGGGTACAAAGCGCCCGGCACGTGGCTCGACAGCGTCGTGTTTGTGAATTACCGGCTGTTCAACCGTACGGCGAACGACTATAACAATCTTGACCTCGGTTCGTGGGCCGATTTCGACATCGGGTTTGCCGGGGACGATTACATCGGGTGCGACGTCGCGCGTAATATTTATTATGGCTATAACGGAGATGCGGACGACGGATCCGGTCCTGCTCCGACCACGTACACATACGGTGCAAATCCGCCGGCACAGGGTGTTGTTTTTCTCCGCGGGCCCGAACCGTCACTCAATGATGGTATCGATAATGATCACGACGGGCAGACGGATGAAGCGAACGAGCTCTGCGCATTCAACAGGTTCATTTATTACAACAATGATTTTTCCGCGACCGGGAATCCCGCTACTTCCTGGGATTATTACAAGTACATGTCGGGACGCTGGAAGGACAGCTCGCTTGTAACCTACGGAGGAAATGGTTACGGTGGAACGACGCCTGCGGCATTCATGTTTCCCGGCAATACGGATCCGGCGGGAATCGGAACCAATTACACGCCGCAGCCGGCGTGGGATGAATATACTGCGGGTAACTCACCCGGCGATCGCAGGGGTCTTGGAGTGTCCGGGCCGTTCCCTCTTCCGGCGCACAAGGAAATGTGCATCGACTTCGCGTATGTTTTCGGGAGAGGACTAAATGGTCCGCTGTCTTCCGTTGCCGTGATGCAGAATAATTCCGACAGCGCGGTTGCGTTTTACAACACGACAACACCATGCCTGTGCGTGCCCAACCCGCTCGCTGTCCACGAATATCATTCGATCACGCCGCAGGTGTATCCGAATCCTTCGGACGGGAACGTTACTGTCTTCTGGCAGCCGCAAACACCCGGTGCGAAGCTGGAGCTGTACGACATGACCGGCAACGTCGTGCTGGCGATGACGATCAACCACGCGCAGACGGAGATCAGCATGGAAGATCTGGCGACGGGAATTTACCTGCTGCGGATCACGGACGGAAACAAGTCGGGAACGGCAAAGATCATAAAAGAATAAATCGTTAATTCCTCCTTTCGGCTCTGTGAACTTTCACAGAGCCTTTTTTATTCCATAAAAACAGGGAAAAGGTGCCGGCCTGAAAAGAGACGGAACTTCGTCCCCGGATTACCCTGATTGATCGAAAAGATTAAACCTGCGTGCAACCTCAGCGTTAAAGAAGTAATCCCCCTGGAAAGGAATAATCTTATTTGCTATGAATACAGTGATGCTGGACTTCCGCGTTGACGGAAACGAGCTGATTGTTGAATACGACCAGAGAACCGAAAAATGCCTGTGGAGCATTTTCAACCTGGGCGGGATCGAGCTGCGCAACGGCCTGCTGAAAGGGGATGCGCCGCATCATATTTCCCTCGAACGTCTTTCCCCCGACATCTACCACCTCTGCATCATCGACGGCGACCAGCTCGTGAATTCGAAGTTCAGGATCCGCTGATCTTTTTCCGGTAGCTGTGACGGCAGAACGCGGAAAGTTTTTTCAGCGTTATTTTTTTGGCTTCGATAAATCCCATGTGCCCGGTGCGTTCGAGGGCGAGGAACCGCCCGTCTTCCGTATGGGCGACCTGGTCGTGCAGCGATGAAAAAGGAATGACGTTGTCGCGCTCGCCGCCAATGATCATGACGGGGAAATGTGCGAAGCGCAGGATCATTTCCCGGCCGGGACGTGTCTTCATTCCTTCGAGGCAGGCGACGATGGCCTGCTTTTTCGTTTTCGCCGCCATGCGCCGCAGCCAGTTTATTTCCGCGCGGAAATAACGTACGTTCGCCAGGGCGAATAAATTCACGACGAGCTGGTTGGTGTATTTCGCCGGACTGCGTTTCACGATGCGGATCGCGCGCTCGCGGTCGAGTTTTTTTTCTTCGCTGTCGGGCAGCGACGTGGAATGAAAAAGACAAAGTCCGCGCAGGTTGTCGGGATATTTTTCAGCGAACGCGAGCGAAACGTATCCGCCCATCGAATGACCCACGAGAATATAACGGCGCAGCCCGAGATGATCCATCACGTCCTTCACCACGTCCGCCATGCGTTCCATTTTCTGCACATAACCCAGGCATTCCGATTTCCCGTGACCCGGAAGGTCCATGGCGACGACGCGGAATTTTTTCGCGAGCTCCTGCGCAAACCCGTTGCCGTACCACACTTCCAGCGATTCGAGAAAGCCGTGCACGAGAACGATCACGCGTCCTTTCCCCGAATCGCTGTAACGGATCTTCGCGCCGCGCGAAATGAGAAATTTCACCGGCGGAACTTTCGGGCTGAATGCAGGGATCGTCTGCATGAAAGCGAAAACGTGCGGACTTATTTTTTCATCAGCGCTTCGATCTCGTCCGCTTCGATGGGAATCGACGCCATGAGATCGACGGGGCCTTTTTTCGTAAGGAGAATATCATTCTCGATACGCACGCCGATGCTTTCTTCGGGGATGTAAATGCCCGGCTCGCAGGTGTAAACCATTCCTTCGGTGAACTTGCGGTAGCGGCTGCCCACGTCATGCACGTCGAGACCGAGGTAGTGCGAAGTGCCGTGCATGAAATATTTTTTGTAGGCCGGCCAGGCTGGATCCTGTTTTTTAATGTCGGTTTTCGTGATGAGGCGCAGCTTCAGCAATTCTTCTTCCATCGCCGCACCGACCTCCTTGTGGTATTCCTGTATCGTATTGCCGACGACGAGCCGCGACATCGCGTAACGCATCACGCGGAGAACGGCATTGTACACGTTCTTCTGTCGCTTCGTGAATTTTCCGTTCACGGGAATGGTGCGTGTCAGGTCGCTCTGGTAATTGGCATAGCCTGCGGCGAAATCCATCAGCAGGATATCTCCGTCTTTGCATTGCTTGTTGTTGATGTTGTAATGCAGCACGCAGGAATTTTTTCCCGCCGCGATGATCGGTTCATAACCGGCGAAGCCTGCGCCTGCGCGGATGAACTCGTGCGCAAGCTCCGCTTCGATCTCGTATTCCCATACGCCGGGCTTCACGAAACCGAGCAGGCGGCGGAAACCTTTTTCCGTGAGCTTGCAGGCCTTGCCGATGAGATCGATCTCGATCTGTGATTTGATCGCGCGCAGCTCATGCAGGATGGGCGCGCTGCGCATAAGCTGGTGCGCAGGAAATTTTTGCCTGCACCAGCTGATGAAACGGGCGTCACGCGTTTCCACTTCCACCACCGCACGCACGTGCTCATTCGTATTTACATAAATGTTTTCCGCTTCAACGGCGAGACCGGGGAATATTGAGTTGAACTGGTGCGTCCAGTACACTTTTTTAATTCCCGAAACTTCCGTCGCCTGCGATTTCGTCAGCTTTTCTCCTTCCCAGATCGCGATGTGCTCGTTCGTTTCGCGCACAAAGAGAACTTCGCGGTGATCCGGATCGGGAGAATCGGGGAAGAGCACGAGGATCGTTTCTTCCTGGTCGACGCCGCTGAGGTAGAACAGGTCGCTGTTCTGCCGGAATTTCATCGTTCCGTCCGCGTTCGTGGGCTGAATATCGTTGGCGTTGAAAACAGCGAGTGATCTCGGCTTCATCTTCGCGGTGAAGCGTTTGCGGTTTTCAATGAAGAGCTTGTTGTTGATCTGAGGATAGCGCATAAGAATGAAATTTGGAACGAATAAAGATAGATAAACCGTGTGGACACGAAATGAAAACAGGCATCCTTTTCCTGCATTTGACAAAACCCCGCGCCCGAATGAAAAAACCGGCAGCTGCCGTAGCATTATCGCCGTTCATCCCTGCGTTCCGGAAGATAACCGCAGCAACCGTGGAGGATATTTTCAATTTTTTCGTCCGGTTGCCGGCATCGTTTCAGCGGCCGGCACGTCTGCTTATAAACGCCGAACTGTTCGCCGGATTTTTGCATCCGTTCAACCCGTGCAATGACTTAACTTTGAGTTCCTGTCTCCGCAAAACGCCCTTAAAGCCTGTCCCGATGAAAAAACTTCTTGTCCTGCTTCTTCTGATGCCGTTCGTTCTTCCTGCACAGGAAACGGAGCTGCAGGACATTCCCCGCAATGAGATCGGCCTGAACCTTTTTTCCCTTGGCACACGTACGGAACCCTTCAGGTACAATATGCCTTATTTTTCATCCGCGGTCGCGTCGGGTATTTCGTACAAGCGGTCGTGGGACAGGAACGTTCTCCGGACGTCCGCTACGTATTCGAAGGAGCTCATCAATTACACGACCACGGGTTGGGAAATGACTTCACAGGTTCATGGCACCAATGCGACGATCGGGCTGAGCTGCGGTTACGAGCGCCGTTATGGCCACTGGAAAGTGACACCGTATTCTTTCGCCGACATCACGTACAGTTATGTGAACTCGCTCGGCCACCAAAATGGCCTGGGTGGCGATATCATCTGGCAATTCGATAATGATTACCATTATGTGACGCAGGGAATCGGACTGCAGGCCGGCAGCGGAGTTCGGTGGCAGATCAATGAGCATCTTTTTCTCGGTTACGAGCTGAGCTGTGGTTTCCTGTACAATACGATGCGGGAAAAGAAACCCGGCGTTGACAGGTATTATCCCGAATGGGATTTTGTGGCCAACCCTGTGCGTGCTTTCTCGTTCGGCGTGACGTTCTGACGAAAGCTTTCCATTCGCTTTATTTTACCTTTGATCCCTGATGACCGACGTCAAGGATCTCGTTTCCCGGCTGCTTTCCGGCGACTTCCGTGCGCTTTCGCGTGCGATCACGGTCGTGGAAAACGATCTTGAAGGGACGGATGAAATTCTTTCGGCGCTTCCAGCGGGCAGCGACGTTCCACTGGTGGGCATTACGGGTCCGCCGGGAGCAGGGAAAAGCACGCTCATCAATGCGATCATTCACGCGTATGTTTCCGAAGGAAAAAAGATCGCGGTGATCGCGGTCGACCCGACGTCGCCGTTCAATTTCGGCTCCATTCTCGGCGACAGGCTGCGCATGTCGGATCATTTCAACAATGAAAATGTTTTTATCCGCTCGCTCGCCACGCGCGGTTCGCTGGGCGGACTTTCTGCAAAAGCGATCGAGGTGAGCGATCTCGTGCGGGCCGCCGGGTTCGATCTTGTCATCGTTGAAACCGTCGGCGTCGGCCAGTCGGAAGTGGAGATCGCGGGACTTGCGGACACGACCGTTCTCGTTCTCGTTCCAGAATCGGGCGACGAAGTGCAGGTGATCAAATCGGGCGTGATGGAGATCGCGGATGTTTTTGCCGTGAACAAAGCGGACCGTCCCGGCGCGAATATTTTCATCAGCAATCTTCATCATCTCGTGCACGCGCGTGCGGAAACCGGGTGGAAGCCGGTCATCGTGCGGACCGTTGCCTCCCGGGGCGAAGGAATTGCCGAGCTGATCAGCGCGATAAAAGAGCATGAAAAATCGGCGGACAACCCGGTAAAGCGGAAAGCCGTTCTCCTTGCCCAGCGCGCCTGGAAGCTGATGCAGGAAAAAAGCATGAAGCACATCGACCGGGAAAAAATGGTGCGGGAAATAGAGGAACGTCTTTCTTCCGGGGACTTCCACCTTTTCCGTTTCGTGCAGGAAAAAAGCGCCGGAACAGAGTAAATATGTTCCGGCACGGGGAGGCAGCGGAAAAGTTTAAAAAAACGGCCGATCTGAACGAGTGATTTTAACGTAAATCACCATAATATAAATTTGACTTTTAATGCCTTATGGTCTATTTTGGCCGTAACAACCCATGAATTGCCTCATTATTGATGACGACGAAATTGCACGGAGAAGCGTGCAGCAATGCATCGACAGGACGGATTTCCTTTCGCTTGCCGGATCGTGCGCGAGCGTGACGGAAGCGATGAAGATCATCGGCAGCCAGAAGATCGACCTGATCTTTCTCGACGTGGAGATGCCGGAAATGAGCGGCATAGATTTCCTGAAAACATTCCGCGAGGTCCCGCAGATCATTTTCATAACGGGCAAAAAGGAATACGCCGCTGAAGCGTTCGATTACGACGTGACGGACTTCCTTCTCAAGCCGATCGATTACCCGCGTTTCCTGAAAGCGGCGCTCAAAGCGAAGAACATGCAGGAAGAAACGCAGGCCGGAAAGGACGGCGAGGAAAGCGCGGTATATATCAAGAAAGAAGGCAACCGTCTTGTCCGTCTCCCTGCAGCCGAGATACTCTATGTGGAAGCGCTCGCCGATTACGTGAATATTTTCACGAAAGACGGCCGTCACACCGTTCTTTCAACGATGAAGTCGATCGAATCCAAGCTGCCCCAGAAAGAATTTCTCCGCATCCATCGCTCGTTCATTGTGCGGCTCGATAAAGTTTCCGAGATCGAAGAGAATGCAGTTGTCGTCAATGGGAAAGTTATTCCCGTCAGCCGCTCGCACAAAGACGATCTTTTCCGTCGCCTGAAATTTCTGTAATCGGTTTAGGGATTTCTTTCCTCTTGTTCATCTCCCTCTGAAAACTGTTCGTCGGGTGAATAAGGCCAAGTATCGTAATTCTTTTTTACTGCGTTTTTTTTGATCCATTTTTGTAGCCGAAAAATATGGCAGGGCGAAACTAATGGCAGACAATAATTACAGGGAGGAGCTTTCTGTGCAGAACCGGGAGATGCAGATCATGATGATAAGGGAAAAGCACCCGGTATACAAAGACTTCAATTTCGAACCATACAACGACAGGAAAGTGGCGGAGATGTTCCATGTGCTCGTTGAAAATTACACAAAGACTGAAAAGGAAACGGGGGCGTAAACAAAAGTGTAGGGGTTATGCTGTTTTGCGCATCCCGGTATGGGTCTGTCCGTAAGGACAGACCTTTTTAATGACGCCCGCTGAGAACGAGCAACGCGAAGTTCGAAGCGATGGCGGAATTAATCCCGAAAGCGCAGCGAACCGGGATCACATCACTGAAAACGTCGCCCCCTGAGAACGAGCAGCGCGAAGTTCGAAGCGATGGCGGAATTAATCCCGCAAGCGCAGCGGATCGGGATCACATCTCTGAAAACGTCGCCCGCTGAGAACGAGCAACGCGAAGTTCGAAGCGCTGGCGGAATTAATCCCGCAAGCGCAGCGAACTGGGATCACATCACTGAAAACGCCGCCCGCTGAGAACGAGCAACGCGAAGTTCGAAGCGCTGGCGGAATTAATCCCGCAAGCGCAGCGGATCGGGATCACATCATTTAAATGAAGCCTGTTACGATGGAAGAATGTGAAGAC
>DASTSF010000396.1:0-2184 GCA_035760825.1 Bacteroidia bacterium | reverse complement strand
AATTCCACGCATAATTATACGATGGAGTGCCTCCTGTTGCCGTAACATTTGCCGTTCCATTGCTGCTTCCGTTGCAGGTCACCTGGCTCCCGCTGGTCAATACCATGGAATTCACCGTCGTATCCGCGGAAAAATTCTGCTGTGCAGGAGCGTCCGCAATAACAGGAGTGGAAGCTGTATCTTTTTTCATCCCGGAAGAATCGCGCAGCGCGTTATTTCCCGGCGCATGATTTGCATTGGCAAGGTCAGCGCTGTTGCCCTGCGCCCGGTCCACTGCATTTTGCGGAGCACCCCCGTTACCGTTCACGACAGGACGGCGGACTTTCTCCTGCGGAACCTCCTTGCTCCTGTTCTCATTTTTATCCGTAGCAAATTTCACGGCCGTTGAATCATTTTTCGCAAGAGGAACAGGTTGCGGAGAAGGAAGAGGAACGATCTTCGCAGAAGTATCTTTTCCGGCGATCGTTTTTTCCGGCGCAGAAGAAGACGTGAACCGGAAATACATCCACACACCGATGAGAAGGACAAGCGAAGCAAATGCGATGCGGATGACGGGCAGGTCGAAGCGCAGGCCGTTCCTCAGCCAGAGACCGGCGCTGTTCCACCAGATGAGCGCACGCCGCTTTCTTTCCTTTTCAAATTCTTCCAGCAGCTCATGGCGCACACGCGGCGACGGCAAAAGATCATCGCTGCCGCGGCCGCTCGTTCCCCCGCCGCCTTTGATCGCGAGCAGCATACCGCGCAGGTGCTCGTATTCATTTTCAGATGAAAGATGCTCGAGGACGAATTTTTTCTCTTCATCGTACAACTCGCGGAAAGCTTTCTCGGCCAGGAGCGCTTCCATATCCTCGGGCTGGTATTGTTTTCCTGTTTTCATGATTCCGTAACCGTATTTTTTTCGGGCGCAAATTCCACGAGCTTCGTGGAAAGGCGCTTCAATGTGTAAAACAAACGCGACTTCACCGTTCCTTCCGAACAGTCGAGTATCTCGCTGATCTCGCGGATGGAAAAATTCTCTTCATAACGCAGCAGGAAGGTGGTCCGCTGGTTTTCATCCAGCTTGTCGAGCTCACCCGAGAGACGCTCCATGAATGCTTTGCGATCGATGCGTTTTCCGAAATGCTCGCCGTGGTCTCCTTCGACCGCGTACGCCGCTTTCTCGAAATCAGGTCCCTGCCGGATCTCCATTCTCCGGTATTCGTTCTTGCACATGTTGTGCGCGACGCTGTACATCCACGTCGTGAATTTCCGCTTCACATCAAACGCGTCCGGCGTCTTCACGATCTTCATGAAAAAATCCTGGGTAAAATCTTCTGCGCGTTCCCGGTCTTTCCACAGCATGCGGTGAAAATAACGGAACATCGCCGGGGAATGCCGGTCGTACAGCTCCGCGAACGCTTTGCTGTCGCCACGCACAATGCGCGACATGAGCAGCTCATCACTTTCCTTTTCGTATGAAGGCCGGAACAGCGACATTTTCACCCGCCGATAAGTTCGTTCACCGTTTTCTCTTTTCCCGCGGCTTTGCCGATGCTGCGTGCCAACGCGTTCAGCTCTTCCGCTTTCGCGGTATTGCCCGCCAGCGAGTATTGCTTCGCCGCCAGCGTGAGCGGCAGAACGTAATTCATGTTCAGCTGCGCTGAAACGTTGCTGTCGAAAACTCCTTTGCTTTCCGGCGGTTTCGAAAGACAGGCAAGATCCATTTTCGTACCCACGTTGTCTTTCAGGAAATCGAGGTTGTTCACCGGCGAATCACCGTAACGGAAAGCGAGACCCGTGCAGTACAGATCGCCCTGCAGCGCGGCAAGTATTTTCCCGCTCACCGTTGAAGCGAGATAGATCTTTTTCCCGGGATTAGCGGAAACGACCCGCATGATGAACGCGGCATCGAAAGCGGACGTCGAATCATTTCCCGGGAGTGTAAGTCCTGCATTCCTGAACAGCATGGCGCGGTTGGATGATTTCTGCGCGAACGAAATGCAGAGCAGCTTCACATCGGGGCGGACATTGTTTGCGTATTGCTGCTGGCACAGCGGGAACGTATCGAATTCCCCGTTCGTCAGCAGAACAGCGTCCTGCGGAACTGATTGCAGCACGTTGAACGCGTACGGCAGAAGCGCGGCCGGCATGTCGCCTGTTTTTTCCCAGGAAGAAGAATATTCCGCCGCCTTCCGGTTGTTGCCG
>DASTSF010000395.1:0-9503 GCA_035760825.1 Bacteroidia bacterium | reverse complement strand
TACATGACGGCGCTCCCCGAATGGGTGAACACGTTCAATGCACGCAAGCTTCCGCAATCCTATCTTTCCAAAGACTGGGAAACGCTGCTGCCCATCGATCAGTACACCGAAAGCATTGCAGACGACAACAAATACGAAGCGACGTATGCGGGCGAGGACAAACCCGTTTTCCCGCATCATCTTCCGCTGCTGATGGACAAGAACGGGAAGCTGGGCATGATCCGCGCAACGCCGTTCGGAAATTCGCTCACGCGGGAATTCGCGCAGGCGACGATCCTCGGCGAAAATCTCGGCAAAGGAAGCGCGACGGATTTTCTCTGCGTCAGCTTCAGCTCCACGGATTATATCGGCCACCAGTTCGGACCCAACAGCGTGGAAGTGGAAGATTGCTACCTGCGTCTCGACAAAGAGCTCGCGGAATTCTTTTCGTTCCTCGATAATTATCTGGGGAAGAACAACACGCTGCTTTTCCTCACCGCCGATCATGGCGCCGTGGAAAATCCGCAGTACCTCAAAGACAATAATATTCCCGCAGGTTATTTCAGCGAAGGGAAAATGACCGATTCACTGAAGAAGGTGATGCGTAAAATCTACGGCGACAGCCTCGTGCTCTGCTACGAGAACGACCAGGTTTTCCTCGACCGTGCGGGCATCGCGAAAAAAGGACTGAACAAGAGCGAGATCGAAAAGTTCACCGCCTCGTTCATCATGGGGTTCAAAGGCGTGGAAATGTGCATGACCGCTTCCGACCTGCAATCGAACGAATACACACAGAAGCCTCAGCAGCTTATCCGGAACGGGTTCAATTTCCAGCGTTCCGGCGATGTGTGCGTCGTGCTGCAGCCTTCGTGGTTCAGCGAGTTCGGAAAAAAAGGAACCACGCACGGAACTTCATGGAGCTACGACACGCACGTACCGATGTACTGGTGGGGTTGGAAAATAAAGAACGGGAGCAGCGATGCGCTGATGAACATAACGGATGTTGCGCCCACGGTCTGCAATTTTCTCAATATCCAGTTTCCCGACGGTTGCACGGGCCAGCCCATCACCGGCATGGTAAAATGAATCGTAATTTTTTATGAAGTTCCTGAAACGTGAAAAGCACCGGCTGACGACACTGCAGCGGCAGATCATGAAGTGGCTGAAGATGGAGGGCGGAGGATGCCTGCCGGCCGACCGTCTTTTCACGACAATGGTGAAGAATCATTATTCCCCCGACGCGAACGAAGAGCTGCTCAGCCAGCGCATGTGCGAGGCCGTGGAAAACCTCGTGCGCATGGAGTACGCGGAAGTGCGTCTCGAAAACCGCACGAAGGACCGGAAGCTGCCTTCACTTTTTGATTTCGCGCCGCTTGGCGGACACATGCAGAGCGACGGGGAGAAATTTTCCTGGATAAAAGGCGAATGTCCCGTCATCGCGCTCAGCGATGCAGGTTCGCGGTATGCAGACACGCTCTGACCTCTGTTTTGCGGATGAAAGCCTTTTCTTAAATTCATCACGCCTAAATCATTACCCGTGAAAAACTACAAATTCAAGGAGCTGAAAACGTTCTCATCGGACGAATGGATGCTCAATTCCTCCAAGAAATACAGGAAAGTATTCGATAAAGCCGAAACGACTTACATACGTGCGGAATTTTCGTTTTACAATAAACTTTTCGATGAAGAAGACTGGTCGTGCACGATCCTGATGAAATGTTTTTCACTCGACGAGACCGGGAATAAAAAAGAGCTGTGCTCGCTCGATACGAAACGCGATGTGAAGATGGACGAGAATATCGTTTACCTGCGCGACGGCTGGGGAAATGCGACGGAAGGCGCGTACTGGAAAGAAGGAAATTACCAATGGGAAGCGTACATCGACAACGAGCTGGTCGGCACCGCGAAATTCATCGTCAACGATGTGGGCAAAGTGACCTCCGCCTCGAATCCTTATTTCACCGTGAAGGAGATGAAACTTTTTGTCGGCGACTACAACGCATGGGAAAAGAAGGAACGCACGTACCTGAAAAAGATCGACCGCTCGAAAACACAGTACGTCTGGGCGGAATGCATTATCGAAAGCAAAACGAACCTGGCCTGGAACTACGAATTGTTCTTCAATTTTCTCGATGACGCGTACCAGCCGAAAGGACAGGTGCTGCGGGAAGGAAAGGTTGAAAAAGGAAAAGCGGGATTCACGTATACCTATGAAGTAGGCTGGGGCAACGATACGCCGGGCTCCTGGAAAGACGACAAATACGCGCTCGAGATGATCTTCATGGACACGATGGTGGGCATGATCGAATTCGACTGCGGGACGGAAGAAGAGCAGGGCGTTCCCGTGCTTGTCACTTCATCGCAGCACATGGTTCCCGTGCAGGCGGAAGGAACGCAGGGCGGAAATGCGCAGCAGCAGCCGGTGGTGGAGGAAACGATGGACCAGCTCCTCGAAAAGATGGACGCGCTCACCGGGCTCACCGAGATCAAGAAGAACATCCGCGACCACATCAGCTACCTCAACTTCATCAAGCTGCGGAAAGAAAAGGGATTCGAGGAAAGCGGGAAGATCTCGCTGCACAGCGTGTTCACCGGTAATCCCGGCACGGGGAAAACGACGGTGGTGAACATGCTCGGGAAGATTTACAGGAAAATGGGATTGCTCAGCAAGGGCCATGTGCAGGAGGTCGACCGCGCGGATCTTGTGGGTGAATACATCGGGCAGACGGCGCCGAAGACGAAGAAAGCGATCGAGCAGGCGAGGGGCGGGATACTTTTCATCGACGAGGCGTATTCGCTTTCACGTGCGGGTGAGGATTCACGCGACTTCGGAAAAGAGGTCATCGAGATACTGCTCAAGGAAATGTCCGACGGTCCCGGCGACATCGCGATCATGGTGGCCGGCTATCCCGATGAAATGGATACGTTCATCGATTCGAACCCCGGGCTGAAATCGAGGTTTTCGCATTACTATCATTTCGACGATTACACGCCCGAAGAGCTCACCGCGATCGCGGCCGGTGCAGCTGCGAAAAAAGGCGTGAAGCTTTCCGGCGACGCCGAGAAATTTCTCGCCGAGCAGTTGGTGGAATTGTACCGCACGCGCGACAAAACATTCGGGAATGCACGCCTTGCGAACGGCATCGTGGATGAAGCGAAAATGAACATGGGGCTTCGTCTCATGAAAGTGCCGGATCTTTCCACGCTTTCCGGGGACGCGCTGTCCACCATCGAGATCGACGACATCCGGAACGCATTCGGCAGCAAGCAGAAGAAAAGAGCCGACCTCGGCATCAATGAAAAACTGTTGCGCAGCGCCATGGACGAGCTGAACTCGCTCATCGGCATGGAGAACATCAAGACCGAAGTGAACGAGCTCATCAAGCTCGTGCGTTTTTACCGCGAGATCGGCAAGGATGTCCTCAACCGTTTCTCGCTGCACGCCGTGTTCACGGGCAACCCGGGAACGGGCAAGACGACGCTCGCGCGCATCATCTCCACGATCTACAAAGGACTCGGCCTGCTGGAGAAAGGACACATCGTGGAAGTCGATCGCCAGGCGCTCGTCGCATCGTACGTCGGGCAGACGGCGAACAAAACGCAGGCGCGCGTGGAGGAAGCCATCGGCGGCGTACTTTTCATTGACGAAGCGTATGCGCTCGGCGAAGGCGGTGAAAATGATTTCGGGAAGGAAGCGGTGGAAGTCGTGCTGAAAAGAATGGAAGACATGCGCGGGCAGTTCGCCGTGATCGTGGCCGGCTATCCCGACAACATGCACCGGTTCCTCGAAACCAATCCCGGTCTCAAATCGCGTTTCGACCGCTATTATGTTTTCAATGATTACACGTCGGACGAGCTGTTCCTGATTGCGAAAGCGCTGCTGGAGAAAGAAGGCCTGGCAGCCGTCCCGGAAGCGGAAGATCACCTGAAAAAATACCTTGCGTTCCTTTACGACAACCGCGATCCGTATTTCGGCAATGCGCGCACTGTGCGGAATGTCGTCGGGGAAGCGGTGAAGAACCAGAATCTCCGCATGGCATCCATGCCTTCGACGGAACGCACACCGCAGATATTGGGCCAGCTGATAATGGCGGACGTGGAAGAGTTCAGGCTCGAGGAAGGAAAAGGCCGGCGTGTTCAGCTGGGCTTCCGTTACGGGCAGGGAAACTGAGCGGCAGGTCCGCGGATGTTTCGGGCGATCCGGGTTCTGTTTTCCGGAAGACAAAACCGCGGGGAGAAAGCACCGGCGGCGCCACTTTCCTTTTAATCAGTTTCTAATTGACAGGAGCGGCATCACCTCTATTTTTGAGATGGAATCGTTTCGGATCAGGAAAAAGTTGCATCAATCTCCCGGCAGGAAGGCGAAACACCAGGTGGGAAGAAATTCCTGTTTTCGTCTCCTGTTTTTTTATGAAATTGATTTTTCTTACCTGCTGAACTGAAGCTTCCACGGAAATTTGAAGGCAGTATTCATAAAAAAGAATCATTTTTACCCGCCATGCAAAGAATTCTCATTATCGAAGATGAAGTGAAGACGGCCCAGTCGATCAGGCAGGGACTCGAAGAACAGCAGTACAAAGTGGATATCGCGTACGACGGGGAAATGGGAAAACGGCTTGCCACGCGGCACAAGTTCGATCTTATCATCAGCGACATCATCCTGCCTGGCATCAATGGCATCGAGCTTTGCCGCCAGCTGCGCGCTGAAAAAATACAGACGCCCGTCCTGATGCTGACCGCGCTCAGCACCGTTGACGATAAAGTGGAAGGCTTCGAGTCGGGCGCGGACGATTACCTCCCGAAACCGTTCGAGTTCAAGGAACTTCTTGCGCGCATCCGCGCCATGCTCAAGCGCAACCCGCAGACGAATACCGCGGACCGTGAAATCACCGTTGCGGATCTTTCACTGAACCTCGATAACCGCAAAGCGACGCGCGGAGGAAAAGAGATCGAGCTGACGGCGCGGGAATTCGCATTGCTGGAATTTTTCATGCGCAATGTGGGACGTGTGCTGTCCAAAGTGGAAATCGCGGAACGGGTGTGGGGCATCGATTTCGATACCGGCACCAACGTGGTGGAAGTGTATATCAATTATCTTAGAAAGAAAATCGACAGGGAATTTCCGCTGAAGCTTATCCATACGCAATTCGGGATGGGCTACATCATGAAAGAAAAATAGCAAGATGCAGATCCGCACACGGCTTACTTTGCAGTTCACTGGCCTGGTAGCCGTCATTTTCCTGATCTCCTACTTCATTATTTACTATTCGCAGGCGCAGTTCCGCATCAGCCAGTTCAACGACCGTCTCCGCGATAAAGCGAGAACGACCGCCGAGCTGCTCATCAGCGTGGATGCGGTAACGCCCGAGCTGCTGAAGATCATCGACCGGAACCGGAAAGACGTTTTGTACAAGGAAAATATATCCGTCTATAACCGGCTGAACGAAGAAATTTACACCAGCAACGACACTACGGATTTCAATGTGACGCCGGTTATGATGGCAAGTGTCCGCGCGGAAGGCGAGCAGCACTGGAGGCAGGGCGATTTCGAACTGATCGGTATTCCGTACAGCGACAAACACAACAGCTTCGTTGTCGTTGCCGGTGCAATAGATGTTTACGGGATCAACAAGCTGCGCAACCTGCGGAATACGCTGCTCATCTCCTCGCTGCTCTTCCTTTCCATTGTGGCGGTTGCAGGCTGGTTCTATGCAGGGCGCTCGCTGCGCCCGATCAACCGTATCATCGACCAGGTGAAAACGATCTCGGGAACGAACCTCGTCACACGCCTCGATGAAGGGAACAAGAGAGACGAGATCGCGCGTCTTTCAGCCACTTTCAACGAAATGCTCGGGCGCATCGAAACGACGTTCCAGCTCCAGAAAGCCTTCGTGGCAAACGCTTCGCACGAGCTTATCAACCCGCTTACGATCATCACGTCGCAGGTGGAAGTGACGCTGCTCCGCGAACGGACGCCGGAAGAATACCGCAACACGCTCCTTTCCGTGCTGGAAGACATGCGCACGCTCAACCAGGTTTCACTCCGCCTGCTCGATCTCGCGCGACTCAATTCGGAAGAGCTGAAAGTGAATTTTTCGCATGTGCGCATCGATGAGCTTATCTGGCAATGCAAGGATGAATTCTCCGAGAAACGCCCGCAGTGCAAAGTGTTTTTTTCCCCGGAGCTTCCCGAAGAGGAGAGGCAGCTCCTTGTCATGGCGAATGAATACCTGCTGAAAACAGCGATCATCAACCTGATGGACAACGCCTGCAAATTTTCGTCCGACAAGGAAGTTTTTGTTACGATGAAAGCGTCCGGCACGGAAGTGAAAGTTCAGTTCAGGGACAACGGCATCGGCATCAGCGAAAGCGACCTGCCGTTTATTTTTCAGCCTTTTTACCGGAGCCACAACGCGGTTTCCATTCGCGGGCACGGCATCGGGCTTTCGCTCGTCGAGAAGATCCTGAAGCTGCACAAAGCGACGGTCAGCGTGGAAAGCACGCCGGGGAAAGGCTCCGTGTTCACGATCGTCATTCCTACAACGTAAGCGCACGGAAAAAACGTCCCGGTCAGCTCCTGTTTTTTCTTTTTGCGCCGCGCACTGCTTCTGCTGTCAGCGGATCTTCCGGCCAGGAATGTTTCGGGTAACGCATGCGCAATTCTTTCCGCACTTCGGCATACGTGTTTTTCCAGAAGCTCGCGAGGTCCTGCGTTACCTGCACGGGACGGTACGCGGGTGAAAGCAGGTGGATCATAAGCTTTGTTCTGCCTTCGTTGATCTTCGGCGTTTCCGACATCCCGAACAATTCCTGCAGCCGGACGGCAAGGACGGGCGGACTTCCATCGGCGTGATATTCTATTTTGATCAGCGAACCGCTGGGCACTCCGATCTTTTGCGGAAGGAGTTTCTCCATGCGCTGCTGCTGATCGTAGCTGACTGACGCGAGCAGGATGTCGTGCAGGTTCAGCCGGAACAGGTCGTCTTTTTTCTTTACGTTTTCGAGGTAAGGAGCCAGCCATTCTTCGAGCGTGGCGAAAAGATGTTCCGTCGAAAGGTCCGGCCAGGTTTCTTCTTCCCGCCATTTTCTCAGCGAAAGGGTCCGGGCCTGGAGCGAAAGGAATTCTTCGTTGAAGTTGAGCATGCCGGTCCCGCCTTCACGGATGGCGGCGATCAGCACACCCGTTTTTTCTTCAGCGCTGATGTCTTTCAGCGGTTTGGTCTCGAGGATCAGTCCGCCGATCCTTTTTTCGGTTCGTGCGATCAGCTCTCCTTTCTGCGCGTCCCAGGCGATCGTCTTTTTTTCGTAAGCGAGATGAAGAAGATCATCCGGGTCGAGCGCCGCCGCGAGAAAAATTTTTCCTTCGCCTTTTGTTCCGGCGTCGAGCGAAGCCACCGCTATGTATTCTTCCGATGCGAGCGGATCATGCTCTTTCAGCCGCAGCATCCGTCCGCCGGAAAGGCGGTAGCGCAGCTCATGTTCTTTTTTCGCGATGCGTTCCGGGTAGGCGAGCGCGATAAGCTTTCCTGCGTCCGTCGCAGCAGGAAAATTATTCTCCGGCCCGATGCGGAAATAATTCCGCCACACGGCAGCCGAACGCTCGATGCGCTCGATCCTTTTTTTATCCGCCGGAACAGGAGCGCCGCTGCGGAATTTACGCAGCGCTTCGATGCGGAGGACAATGTCCGCGCTGCTTTCCCGTGTGAACGGATCGCGCTCTTCGAGCAGGGCGGCAAGATCTGTCGCCAGCGCGGCGAGATTTTCTTTTTTTCCTTCGAGCAGCATGTGCGCAATGCGCGGGTGCGCGGGAAGACGCAGCATTTCTTTTCCGCGCTCCGTGATCTTTCCTGCTGCTGTCGCACCGAGCTCTTCAAGCAATTCCTTCGCCTGCGCGATCGCGCCAGCAGGAGGAGGCGAGAGCCAGGTGAGCGATGCGATGTCTTTTGTTCCCCATCCTGCAAGATCGAGCGTGAGCGGCGCAAGGTCCGCTTCGAGGATTTCCGGTGAACGGTGCGGGACGAGATGGTGATGGAATCCTTCCGTCCACATGCGGTAGCAAACGCCGGGACCGAGCCTTCCCGCACGACCGGCGCGCTGCTCGGCGGAATCGCGGGTGACGCGCACCGTCGTGAGCTTCGTCAGTCCGCTCGAAGGATCGAAACGCGGCACGCGGGAAAACCCGCTGTCGACGACGACGCGTATGCCTTCGATCGTGAGCGAAGTTTCGGCGAGGCTTGTTGCAAGAACGACTTTCCGCGCGCCGTACGGATCGGGCTGTATCGCTTCCTGCTGTTTCTGCATGGAAAGATCGCCGTAAAGCGGAACGACTTTCGCGGGCACATTTTCATTTCCGAGAATTTCCGCGCAGCGCATGATCTCGCCGGTGCCGGGAAGGAAGGCGAGGATGTCGCCTTCTTCTTCCTGCAGTGCGCGCCTGATGATTTTCGAAATTTCCAGCGGAAGCGGCAGCGAATCGTCGTACCCGGTATAATGAAAAGACACCGGGTGCTGCCTCCCCGCACTTGTGATCACGGGTGCATCGCCGAGCAGGCGGGAAAGTTTTTCCCCGTCGAGTGTTGCCGACATGATGAGAATGCGCAGGTCGGGCCGGAGGATTTTCTGTACTTCGAGACAAAACGCGAGTGCAAGATCCGCGTGAAGGCTTCGCTCGTGGAATTCATCGAAGATGACGAGCCCCGCTTCTTCCAGCGCGCCGTCTTCGTGCAGCATGCGCGTGAGAATTCCTTCGGTGAGAATTTCAACGCGTGTCCGTGCTGAAACTTTTTTTTCGAAACGGATGCGGTAACCGACGGTTTCCCCGGTTTCTTCTTCCACCTGGAAGGCAAGCCGCGCCGCCACGGTCCGCGCCGCAAGCCTTCTCGGTTCCAGCATCACAATTTTTTTCCCGTTCAGCCACGGCTCGTTCAGCAGCTGCACAGGCAGCCACGTGCTTTTTCCTGCGCCCGGCGGGGCCTGCAGGATGACGGTGTTGTGCGAAGCCAGCTTTGACTTTACTTCTTCAAGAACCTCTTCGATGGGTAAGGACAGCGACATCTCGCCGCAAAGATAGAGGATGGCATTTGCCGGGCGGGTTCCTAAAATCAGCGGGTCTTTGGTCTGATGAAAAAAAACTCAAGTGTGAAAAAAATAAACGTTATATTGTAATAAAGCCCTGCCTGGTTTTAAATCCTGGCCGGGTTTTAAGAATCTTTGAAATGCGGATCATTCTTTATTTTCTTGTTTTTAGTTGTGTATCCCTGAGGGTTTATTCCCAGGAGCAAAGCATGCTTTATGAAAAAGACTGGGGAGTCAATGACGGTTGTGGCTTGTATTATGCAGACGAGCTTCCAAACGGAGATTATATATTAATTGGAGGAAGAAGGTCAGCACTTTATCCTCCGGGAACCGGTTACTTCCAGAATTACATGTGCCGCATTAATTTCCGGGGAGATCTTCTTTGGGAAAAGGAAATTGGTTTTCCGTACGCGCAGGATTACGGTGGAGGGGTTATTAAAACGAGTTCG
>DASTSF010000394.1:0-14211 GCA_035760825.1 Bacteroidia bacterium | reverse complement strand
TGAAAAAAAGGCGGCAACAGCAATGGCACGCTCCACTTTTTATGGAGCGCTGTAAAATCAAATTCAGGTTATAAAAATGTACTTTACCTGCTGACAGTTCGTTTTCGAAACTGTAAACGACTATCTTCCGGGAACCAATTACATTTCTGAAAATTAAACGAAAAATTGTCGGATTATGGCCCTCAAGATCATGATGTGGAATATCGAGCAGTTTGGAACTACGCGCTGCAAATACCCGAATCGCGTGGACCGAATTTCAGACATTGTGGCGCATGAAAAGCCCGACGTCTTTGTCACCCTGGAAGTGCGCACCAAAGATCCGGCAGACGCGATCGATGTTGCGGACAAAATTAAAAATGGGCTGTACAATAATCATAATCTTGATTATCAATACATCCTCACGCATTACAGTTTTTTTGAATACTACGCCTACTTCTACCTGGATACAGTTGTACCGTATACCGTCGCCACGGGCGGATCGGTCCTCTATGATTATTCCAACTCCCTTCAGAACCTTACGCTGGTACGAGCCGGTAACCGGCTGAGCACGACGAATGCCACTGTAAACAACGGAACACCCCTGCTCAAAAATCATTTCCCGCTCCTCGATTACCCGGGAAGGGCGCCGCAAAAAACAAATGAAAAAAACAGGAGGCCGCCGGGCGCAGGTTTCTTCAAGACGACGAACTCGAATGAATATTTCGCCGTGATCACCTGGCACAACGAAACGGCGACCCAGATCAAAAGAAAGCGCGGTTCAGAAAAAGGCCCGATGATGGGCAAGGGAGTGGTGAGCATGCAGCGCATCGCCAAAGCGGGATTCGTTCAGAACAGCAACCTCATTGTCCAGGTCAAAGAAAACGGGACGACCAGTCAACGAACTTTTGACCAGGTCATCTTCACCGGCGATTTCAACAACGATCCCACCACGAATAAAAACGATTTCACAGGGCTCGGAACATTTTCACACATGGTCACCAACCCGACGCATATTCACAATTATGTTGACGACGAGGGTGAAGAATTCAACGAACTGATCCATTGCCTGGATAATTCGCTGCAATCGCAAAGTCTTGCGCAGAACAACAATATAAAAACGAAAGCGGATGTTTTTTCTCTCAACCTCTGGCTGAAAGATAAAAAGCCGGGCAATGCCTGCCTGAAAAAAATGCTGCAGGAGAGCTGGCTGGGGGACAAGGGCGCGCTCCATCGCCTGGCGAAGGAAGACGCGCTCAGGGGCCTGGACCATTATTGTGATAAGAGAAAATACGGCACCGTCTATAAGGAATACAAGGATGAGATCATCAGGAAAATCCTGAATCAGAATTTGAAGGCCTGGGTGAATAAATCCCAGACGAAACAGACGCAGCAGACCTTCATCAACGACCTTAATAATAACATATTGGCCAACCTCCAGGTGAAGAACAGATCAAGTGAGGAAATGACCGAGATCAGGAAGCAGCTGGCGCCTGTGGCGGGAGAGGTAGCCACGATCGTGAAAGACTATGCAAAGAATTTCTGCCATATTGTTAAGCGTTATGAACTGATAAAAAAGAATCCCGATATCATCAAATCCTCTGAAGCCCTCTTTCTCATCCGGATGATCCTGAGCGATCACCTTCCCGTCATCACTACGATTTCCAACTGGTAAGCTTTTCTGCAATGGACTACAAAGAAATTTACACCAGGCTCCGGACCTGCTGGTCTGACCGGACGCTGCGCATTCCTGCTCCTACTTTCGGCGAAGGAGCGATGCAAAAAGTGATCAGCTGTTTTTTTTCCGATCAAACGCTGGTGCTGGCTTCCGATGAAGGTCCGGTAAAAGATGATGCGGCTGAAAAAGTGCTTGTAAAAAACGCCACACTGCAATCCACGCTGCTGGGTGTTTCGCAACGCAGGGCGGATGCGGAATTTTTTGCCGACAGCAAAGGTGATGCGCATTTCATTCTGCGGATCGGGGCAAACAGCACGCCGGTGGCGCTTGAAAACATGTTCCCTTCTTCTGCACAGACAGCGCTCGGTGCCTTGCGGGTCCAGGATATACAGATCGAAGTTGCTTCGCAGGAAACACATTTCACCGGAGAGCTGTTGCGCAATCGCGGGTTCCAGCAGCTGATCAGCATTCCCGGTGATGAGCAGTTTCTTGCGCCGGTCACTACAGCAGGTGCGCGCATTAAAGCCGGGCTTCCCCTGCCCGCCGGATGGGAATGGATCGCGGAATATCTTCCGCAGGGAATGCAGCAGGTGAGCGGCGTGGTGGAGCATGTCGGCGGCATTCACCGTTTTGTGCTCGACACGGAAAAAGGAAAAGGATATTCGTTCGGCAAGCTTAACGCCCGTTTTAATTTTTCGCTGGCGTCGGTGGCGGTATACGTGCCTGATGACGTGAAGGAAGATTCATTCCTCCCGGTTACGGTTTTCAGAATGGGAATGACCGTCTCTTTCGTTCCCGAAGGTGGAAAGGAGATCAGCGTGCCCTGCTTCACCCAATGGACGGAAAGCCTTCCCTCGGAGTTCCGCTTCGAGGCGCATACCAGTGAAATTGCAGAGTATGCCGTGGAGCAGTTTGCTTCGTTGCTGGGCTTCGACAAATTTCCGGAGCTTGTGCCCGCCGGTGCCAATTTTCCCCCGCTCACCGCGGTGCTGCTGAACAGGATAACAGCAGGAGTACAATGGAGAAAATTGCAGATCAATACGCTCGCTGCGGAATTCGGGCTGAACAAAGACAAATCGTTCGACCTGATCCCGGGACTGATCAAAGTGGAGAAACTTTCCATTGTGGTTACGGTAATGAAGCCTTTCACTTCTTCTTTTTCCTGGAACGCAGACGCCAATGGCATCTTCAGCATTGCCGGCACAGTGGTGAGCGGAACTATGTACGGAGCCATATCGATGCCCGATTTCTCTTTCAGCTTCGGGCTCACACCCGGCTCGGGCATAGATCCGTATTCCTGGTTTGAAAAATTTATGCCATTGCCCCGGTCGTTCCCGCGGTTCGGGATCACGGCGCTGGATGTTTCGGGATCATGGAGAGAAAAGAAATTCGATTTTGACTCGGCACTTGCGTTTGACGAAGGATTCGATCTCCTTTCGGTGAGGTTGCGGGAAACCCGCCTCGGCTTCAGCTATGACGGGAACGCGGGCGGCGTTGCCGAAAAATCCATCTCGCTGTCAGCCGTCCTTGAAATAGGCGACAAAGCGGAAGTGTTTGTCGGGGGAAGTTATTACAGGAACGGATCGGGATCCGGTTTTGAGCTGCAGGGGGAAATCGTATTCAATACGCCGCTCAGGGTGCTGGATTTTCTGCCGGAAGAAATCAAACCCGATCCCGAGCTCATCGCTTTTGACGTCAAGAGCGTGCGGGCAAAAATAGACACGGGAAAACCGATGGTTGAATTCGAGCTGAACCTCGAAAAAGCGATGGTCGCTTTTCCCGGGTTCGGCAGGCTCAGCACCAGCCGCCTGTTCATCCACATCGAAAAGCGCGAAGGCAGCAAAGAATACGACTGGACAATTTCCATCTCCGGCGGACTGGAGCTGCTCGAATATGAAGATGACGATGGCGTGAAGAGTCCGCTGTTGCAGCTCACCGGTGACCTTGTGCTGAAAAAAGACAAGAACAAAACCGAACTGTATTTTGAGAAGAAGGGAGACAAGCCCGTGCTCAGCAATATGCCGCTGCTGCTTCCCGCCGAATTCGACCTGGAGCACAACAAAATTGTGTGGTCGGCAATGAATGTAGACTTCAAAAAAATAGCGCTCGCGAAAAAAACGAAATGGGAGTTCCGCGTCGAAGACGTCGAGATCCATTTTACCCGCCTTCCTCACATCCTCAAAGACCGCATTCCCGGCAACAAGCTTTCGTTCAATTTATTCCTCGGCTATGACGAAACAACCAAAAGCACGGGCCTTCGTCTCGAGCTGAACAAGGGTTTGCTCGATTGGGAAATTCCCTCGCTCAGATTCCCGAAGGCATTCGGACTCGACGGCATCGAGCTGGGCAAGGCGCGCCTGAAGATCACCAAAGCCACGATCGTTTTCAGCAATCGTTTCGGCATTTCGGTGGATGTGCAGTACTTCCTGCCCACCAACCTGAACGTTCCCCTGGAGAAAATGGGATTCAAGGAAATGCTGCAAACCTATGATCCCGCACAACCGGATAAAAGCAAGCATCTCGGCATCACGATCTTCGGAATGATCGAGGGCAAATCCATCCGGCTCGGAGCAAAACTTTCCGAAGTTCCCATCTCCATCCTGGAAAAAGTGGATGAGAAATGGTGGGCGTTCCATATCGGGGACAAAGAGGAGGACGGAATGGGAAAATTCGGCTGCATTCATTTTGAAAAACCGGAGCTGTCATTCGATTTCGCGAAGTTCGCTTTCGAAGCATCGGGAGCGGTAAAAATTGTCAAAGACCCCGCCATCCCGCTCGTGCTGATCAAGATGCTGTTCACGGAAATGAAACGGCCGGAGATCGCTGCCCTGCTTCCTGACAAGATCACGCTTCCACTGACCAAAGCGCCGCCGCTCAAGGATCCGCAAACCGGCAAATACGACGTAAACCTGATCCTGAAATATCTCGGGCTCAGCCCCGGTCAGTTCCCGGTAGTAGATGACATTATCCGCAGATTCATTGAAGTGGTCAACAAGCTGCCGAAAGATTTCGTCGATTACCTCGAGCCACGGCTCCCGGAAGAACTGGCTTTCCGTTTCAAGATGACGCCCGACGGATCGATGGAAGGATCGTTCTATGCAAAGCCCGGATTCAGGCTGTTGTTCATCGGCCCTCCCGGCCCGCAGATACTCGGCATCACACTGCGCGAAATTTCATTCGGACAAATGTTCGGCGGGCAGCTGCTCAAGCTCAGGGTGGACGCACATATCGATTCCTTCGACCTGCTGAGCCTCGTGCTTGCCGCCTCTGTTACCAATACCGACTGGTATACCTGGATGGGCACACCTTTCGATTTCCGCAGAAGGTTCAACCTGGAGAAGATGCTCATCTTCGTCATCTGGCAAACACAGGTCCCTATTCCGATTCCTGTGTTCTTCAAAAATTTCGGCGTGGAATACAACGGCCTGTTCAACGTGAAGGCAGCCCTCGGTGCATCATTCCCGGAACCCGAGTTCAACCTGTTGAAACTGGGCGAACTGCTGAAAGATCTCGTGGACTTCGCCCGCAAGCCCGGTGACTCGCTGGACGAAAACAAAACTCTCGAGCCCTTCGACCTCAAGGTTTCGCTGGGACCAGCCTATCTCCAGCTTGGCAAAAAAGGAAGCCTGCTCAACATCGGTTCGGAAAACCCGCTTGATCTTCCCTCGGCTTACCAGGTACTTGCAAAGGGGCTCAACACCATCAAGCACTTTGACCTGGAGAAAGCGATACGCTCGGTGCCCGAAAAATACCGTTACGCAAGACTGCCCGTCACGGAAATTCTTCCCGGGATGAAAGTCGAAGGCATGTGGATGATCGCCACGCCATCCGAATTCGCCGGAGGAAATTATGCGCTGATAGAAATCAACAGGGACAGGATGCTGGAGCTCATGGCCCTCCTGCCCAAAAGGGAAGACGGGTCCACCGTCACCGAAAAGGACAAAGGAGTGGTGGCGTTCATCAACGGAAAATGGAAAACTGAATACGCGAGCGTGGAAGCTCTTTTTTCCATGGTGATGATCAAAGCCAAACACCTCGCCGTGCAGATGCGGTTCAAAGGTCATGTCTCGGACGCGATCTACATTTTTGCCGGGGGACTCCTCAAAATAGCACCGCCGGAAACACCGTTCCAGCTCGAAGGTAAAATGGAATCGCGCCTGAAGCTGGCCGGGCTGGACATCTATAAAGGCAGCCTCAGCATCGCCATTTCGGCGAACAGGTTCAACCTGTTGGGGAACCTGGGCGTAATGCAGGAGAATAATTTGTTTTACCTCAAAGCTGAAAATTTTGGCGGTGCCATGGGAGGAGACTATTTCGGCCTCACGGGAAAAATAAGCGGGAAAATATTGTTTCTCGAAGGCGGCGGAGAAGCCACGCTTTCACTGAACGGGATCGATTACTGGTTCATGGTGGCAGACCTGAAGATCGGACTGCACATTCTGAAGGAAGGCGACGCGCTGAAGATCGGCGGTGATATTCCCATCGCAGGGATCAACTTCAACTCCGATTCCTGGATCTATCCCGGGCAATTAAGGTTCCGGCTGAAATTAACAACGGCCGACATCGGGGGACTATTCTCCATGGAGTTTGAAAAAGAGACAGCGCTCAGGTCCGGTTCCATTGACGTGGATTTTAAATTATTCATCCTGAAAACCATCAACAACGAACCTGTACTAGCGACCAGCACTTCTATTCAGCCACACGGAGTGAGGGTGAATGGCATTTTCAAGCTCTTCCATTCCAGCAGCCCCATCAATTTACGGGGAGACATTAGCGGCGAGATAGGGCTGACGGGATTCAGTTTCGGAGGCAGAGTGAAAGTTGTGCCGGACCTCGGCGTGCTCCCTGAACTTATTATCGTTATCACATCGAATTCATTCTTCCTTTCGGGAAAAATTGGGCCCGTAGAATTTGCAGGCAAGATATTCGCCTGGAGGGACGATGTGGTAACCTGCATCACATGGCCGGGAATTACCTCCCCGTGGTGGATATACTTCTCCGCAAAACATCCCATCCCCGTCTGGGAAAAACATCCGGGTTATGACAGCGTTTTCGCTGCCGATGGAAAACGTGCCCGGGCGGCCAAAGCAACTTCTCCCCTGGCCGCACTCACCACGCTGGCGCTCGGCTTTGCAGCTGAAAAAAAGTTCCCGAAGGCGAAGCTATCCCTGGCGATGGACGAAACACATGCATGGGCTGCAAAGCGGTACGACTGGACGCTGAAGCACGAATCGCAGGCCAAAGGAAACAGCAGGATCACTTTCACCGCTAAACGCATCACCAAAGGCAACCTGAAAGATTTCTTCAGCGAGGTGCTGAAATCGCTGCCTTCAAAATCGCCGCGCCCTTCGCTGGAAAATGCATCGCTGGAGCTCGTATTCCATACGATGAATAAAAAAGCGGGCATTAAGCTCACACTGCGCTTTCCTGGTGCAAAACTGGAACGCCACAGGAAAATCGTCGTGAAATTTACAGGGGATGAAAAGGACGATCTTAAAAAGGTGGTGAAAGCGATAGCGGGACGCTGAAGAACAGCGTGCGCATTTTAGACATGCAATCAATTCAAAAACAATTAACGGGATTACCGGTTCCTTTCTTTTTCTGTTGACGCGCAACAGGTCGCCCGTTTTTCATTCACAAAAAAATCCCGCGGAAAAATCCTTCAGGATAGTTGGAAATACTTTTGCCGTTCTCTGCCCGGTGACCGGCGGGAGCGGTCCGTTTATCCCTGCTGATTTTTCATGCCGTTTTTTGTTTTTGTATACAATCCATAATATATTGAATTCATTATTTTCAAAGCATAAATACTTTTATTGATCCTGCATGCGAAAATTCCTGCGAGGGATCTTCACCGCGCTTTTTATATCGTGAATTACCGCAATAACCAGGCAACCAAAAAAACCGAACATGGATCTGTTTTCTGACGACATTGCCCTCGAAGACCTTGAAACAGCAACCCGGCTGCTCCGGGAAAGCAGGACGGGATTCCTAAAGCTGTTCAACAGCAGCCCGGTCTGCATGAGCATGACAACGACCAACCTCGGGAAAAGAGTTTACGTCAGAGTCAACCGCATGTTCGTGGAAAAATTCGGCTTCGATGAATCCGAGATCATCGGGCGCACTTCTCCCGAAATAGGTATTCTCGATGCGGAAGAATCGCTGAGGGTCGGTGCGATGATAAAAGAAAAAGGCCGTTTGCACAACGACTATGTGAAGTGCATCGCCAAAAGCGGGAAAATCGTGCACACGATCTCCTCGATCGAGATGATGGAGATGAACGGTGAAACATACCTCGTCTCCTTTTTCGTGGATATCACGAAAGTGATGGAACAGCAGGTCATCATCGAGCAGCATGCGCAGGAGCTGGAAACGGTGAACCGGGACCTCGAAGCTTTTTCCTATTCCGTTTCGCACGACCTGAGGGCGCCGCTGCGCGCCATAAACGGTTATGCAAAAATGCTCGAGGAGGATTTCGACTCCGTCCTCGACGATGAAGGAAAACGTATCCTCGCCGCCGTCCAGTCCAATGCGAAGAAGATGGGCAACCTGATCGATGATCTCCTCGCGTTCGCAAAGCTCGGCCGGATGCAGGTACGGAAAACACCTGTCGACCTCGACGCCCTGGCCGGTGAAATACTTTCCGAACTGAAAAAAACAACCGGCCACAAAGCGGAAATAAGAACGGGAAAGCTGCCCCCGGTGATGGGAGATCTTTCGCTGATCAGGCAGGTGCTGGTCAATCTTATTTCCAACGCCGTGAAATATTCTTCGATAAAAGAAAAGCCGGTGGTTGAAATAACCGCGGAAACGAAAGACGGCATGGTGACCTGCACAGTGAAAGACAACGGCGCAGGATTCGACATGAAATATGCGGACCGCCTGTTCGGCGTTTTCCAGCGCCTGCATTCCGAAGAAGAGTTTGAAGGAACAGGCGTTGGTCTCGCTATTGTGCAGCGCATCGTCAGCAGGCACGGGGGAACGGTTCATGCAGAAGGAGAACCGGGAAAGGGCGCCACGTTCCGTTTTTCACTGCCGGCGGCCGTCTGAATCCACGCACAATGTTACTCTTCCAGCTTCGCAACGTACGATGTGCGCGACCATTGTATCGTCGCCTGGCGGCCGAAAACGTTGCAGGGTGCGCTGAGCTCCGCGAACACTAATAATTCATCGTGCTTCCCCGTCGCCATGATGTACGATTCGTAAATGCCGTCCGTTCCGCCCGCGGTACACCACCACACACGATTGAAATGCGCATCGAGCTTCATCATCACCAGCTCGTAAACATATTCTCCGCGCGCCGGGAGCACGAGACTGTCGGAACCCATGTGAAATGCATTTCCCCAGGCGGTGAGCAGGATATACACGGCACCGCCGGGCGCAGGTGTAATGCGGCAACCGTAATCATGCTCCCTGAACGTCGTGGAGGCAACGATCTCTCCTTTGCCGTCAAGGCGAATGATCAATGCATTTCCGTTGGACTGCGGATATGTTTTCCCGAGGAATTTCACCGTCCCGCCATCCGTGACCAGGATATCCGCATAGAGCACATCCGACGTGTAATTTACGCTGGCGCGGAACATGACCTGCCTGTCTTTCGGATAGTCCTGCACCATCGGAACGGGGCAGGTGAAGAGTTGTGAAGGAACAAGATTTGCAGTATCGATCGAATAAAGGCCCATGCTTCCTCCCGGCATTTCGAACAGCCTGCTTTTCGAATAAGCGCGGCTGGAGAATCCGCTGTTCGATGCGATCGCATACAGCCGGTCGCCTTTCAGGCACATGCCCATCAGGTCGGGTCCGCCCGTGTACATCGTGTCGAGCGGAACACCTGCAGCAGAATATTTCAGCAGGAGATTGTCGTTCGACCAGGTATTCTGCGAATTGCCAAAGAGGAAAATTGTCCGGCCCGAAACGGTTTCCATAAAGCGGCAGTGTTCAATGGGCGCTCTCACCGACCACACCAGGCGGCCCAGCGTATCGATGCAGAAGAGGTTGCTCCCGCGCCCGTTATTTCCCGTTTCAATATGATTCCCTTTCGGATCGATGAAATCCACGCGCCCGGTGGCCATGACGAACGCGAGGCAATTCCCGTTGGGAAGCGCCCGCATTCCTTCGAGGTAAGTCGAGTTGGAATTCGATCCGTCGCCCCTGAACTGCACCACCATGCACAGCTTTCCCCGGCGATCATAACGGGCAATAAATGTTTTGCGCCAGTTGGTCGATGTGTATTTGTCGATCGCGCTGTCGACCGGGGCGGTAGAATGAAACAAGGCTTCTCCCTGGTACTGGCCTCCCGTGAATACATTCCCGCGGTCATCGGCGCAGACCTGCGTTGTGCTCATCTGTGCGCCGCAATCGGTGAACGCCATCCAGTCGCAGCGCTGCGCGGAAAGCAGCAATGAAAGCAGCATGAAAATAACAGTGAGCGGGGTTCGCATGAATTCAAAAATACGGAATACGGTTTCATTGTTCGCGGGAAAGTCCGCTGCTCATTTTTAATATGGATCCCCGGTTCCCGCCTCCGCGGCAAAGGAAATAGGCCACAAAGACACTTCCGCCCGGGAGAAAACGCGCGAACCTATTTTCGTAGCTTTACTTTCATGCGACGTACAGTCGGATTAACCCTCTTCCTGTTCTTCCTGCAACTCTTCACGCTCTGCGCGCAGGTGGTGCCGTTCCGTAAAGGCAACGAATGGCGGTTGTACGATAAGACAACCCAAACCGTTCTGCCCGATACGTTCCGGGAAATTGTTCCTGCTTCCTGCGGGTTGCTGTTCATCAACCTCCAGGGAAAGTGGGGCGCGATCGACGGGAAAAAGAGAACCGTGATCCCGGCGCGATACCTCGAGCTGCGACAGCTGAATGCGGATGTTCTATTTGCGCGCGACAGCCGGGGCATTCACCTGTTTGACACGCTGGGCAAAGCCGTCACCAAAACACTTTTTAAGGAAGCTCAGCTCTACCGCGATGATTCTTCGCTGATCGTGGTCCGCAACAAAAAAGACAAATACGGCATCATCGATTCGCACGGGAAAACGAAGCTTAAGTTCATTTACGATTTCGCACCGGAGCATATCGGCGGCGGATTTCTTTCCGTCGGTAAAAAAGCAGCCGACGGCAGCCGGCGCGTGGGATTGCTGGACAGCCTCTTTCACGCTGTGCTGCCCGCTTCTTATACAAAGATCGCGCTGCTCGACAACCGTTATTTCGTTTGTTCCGAAACCAGCGGACAATACGCGCTGCTCGGTTACGACACCAAAAAACTGTACGAAGGCATAGCGCAACCTTATCGTGTTTACACGAATTTCATTCTCACCGGTACAAGCGGGAGGTCGGGCGTATACGTGCGCAAAACAGGAAAACTGTTCCTCTTCGGGCTGGGCAGCTACGCGATCTGGGACGAAAACGGGCTGAGCCTGTTCAACGAAGCGGAAACAAATTCTGTTTTCTTCGTTACCGCCGCAGGCGACACTGCCGCCGTGCATGGCTACCGGGTGCTGACCGGGCAGGATTATTCGCCGTACTTCCCGGTTACTCCGGCCGGCGACAACGAACAGGGGAAATGGGGCATGATCGATGCGAAAGGCAGGCTGGTGATCCCGCTGGAATACGATGCGATCAACAGCTGGAACGTCACCTGCTGCGCGGCGGGAACTTACCGCCTGAATGAAAAAGGATGGCGCGTGACCGATTATTCGCTCATTGACATCGCCAGCGGAAAACCGAGAACGGAAAAAACGTACGAAGATATCCGCGTGCTTCCTGCCGGGGGCATCGCGCTGAAAGAGAACGGCGCTTATCATTTGTACGATGAAAATCTCGAGCTACAGGACACGACGGAGTATTCTTCCGTCATGACGAACAACGTTCTTTTTTACGGCAGGCCCGGCTATCCCTTCTGCGCAGGCTGTGCGCTTTACGAAGTGAAAAAGAGGCATGCCAAAAACCAGTTTTTCACGGGCTACGTCGACGGGCATTGCCATGTATTGATCCCGCCGGTTTTCCGGGAAATAAAAATGATCAGCGACGATTACAACAACGCGACCCCGTTCTGCCGCATGTACGGAACGGTTTACGATTCAACGCTCATTTACCCCGCATACGGGCGCGCCGTGCTGCTCAGCTGCGACGGAAAACAGCTGGGCGGTGCGCACGTGAGAGGCATCAGCAGCTATTCCGTGAACAACTTTATTCCCGTGTACAACGATGTACGTTATGAAGATGAAGTACGGACATTCGCCGGGCTGATGGACACGCTCGGCAACGTGGTTCTTCCTACCGCTTACGACGCGGTGGAAGGTATCCGCAACACACATTATTTCATGCTGCGTCTCAACGGGAAAACGGGCGTTGCGGGCCCGGACGGAAAACTTATTCTCCCGCTCGTTTACAAATCGGTGGGCGCTTTCGGAACCAGCCGGCTGCTCGTGCTCACGGATGCAGGCTGGGGTATTGCCGATGCAAAAGGAAACGTGCTGCTACGACCCGCCTACGAAAAAGTTCTCGCGGGACCGCTGTACAACGGCACATTGTTCAAAGTGTCGCGCGACAAAAAAGAATTTTACGTCGACATCAACGGAACGGAATACACTTCGCCATGAAAAAGAGCATAGGGACAATTCTTTTTTTATCGCTGGTTTTTACGTCCGGCACTTTTGCCGCGCAGAATTATGCATGGACGCGTTCCGTCGTGAATACGGGACTCGAATTCAGCATGCAGGCGATCTGCGCCGGAGAGCAGGAGCTGTGCGTTGCCGGACATTCCGCCGAGCTGAACTACAGGCTGGGCGATCCCGGTCTCTTCGACGGGAGCGGGACGTCGCTGATGAGCGAATATGAAATATCCCGGGCGGGCGATCTCCTGTTCGTTTACGGGTTCGACGGAGAACTCCGCTGGCATTATTACTTCGATACGGATGAAGCGGAGCTCGAAGGAATCACGTATGACGTGAACAACCAGCTGGTCGCGCTCGTTTACCAGCACGGACTCGACGCCGGTGACGACGAAGAAGACGACGGGGAAAACGCGGATGAAAATGACATTTACCATCCTGCGAAAAGACGGCCCGAAGACCTGGCAGGTTATTGCCTGTATTATTTTAACACCACCGGCAGCATCGTGAAAAACCGCGTGCTCACCGGCCTGCATGGAATAGACGTGACGGATTTCAAGTCACACCCGTCGGGAGGATTCGTCATTGCGGGCCACGCACAGAACGATACGGTTTCCGTTCACCCGCTGCTGGTTCCCGGCAAAGGAGGCGGAGATCTCGTGGTTTTCGTCAGCGCGAAAGATTCGGTGGCGTGGGGCGACATGATCAGCTACGACAAAGAAACGTGCTGCACCTTCGGCGCCGATCCGAAAATCGCCGTGGACGAAAAAGGGAACGTGTTCCTCGGCGGAAGCTACATGCACGGTGCACGCTTCGGCGGAAAGTTCATGAGGCTCGCGCCCATCCCGTATAATCCCGGCGCGTATTACGAAGCAGAAGAAACATACGTGGCCGCGTATTCCCCGGAAGGAAAATTCCTTTGGGTGAACACAGCCGGAACACAATCGTGGTTCACCGGCATAGCAGCTGCAGGAGGTTATGTGTACATCGGCACGAGCGCTTCGCGGACGGAAACGCTGTACGATCATTCCGTCGATACGGCAGACCATGAGCACGTTTTCATCACCGTGTTCGATGCGAAAGGAAAGTTCAGGCGCAACCTCAGCACCGGTGCGGGGAGCAAGATCCTGCTGTCGACCGATGCGAAAGGAAACCTCGTCGCCACGGGCACCATCGGCATTGAAACAGGTTACCTGAAGCGGCCCGCTTCCGATGACAAAACGAAGCGCCGGCTGGAAGATTGTTTCGTCGCATTTTACAGCCCCGGCGGAACATTCCAGAAATGCCTGCTCACGGATCTCGTCAAAATTCCCAGCTCCGATCCGCCCGTTTGCCTTGCCGCAGGCCCCGGGGAGATCTTCATGATCGCCAATATCACCGGCGGAATGTCGCTTACGCTTCACATGCTGGACAACGCATTTCCCAACCTCGAGTTCGCCATGGGAGCTTCGTTTGTCGCGCGCTGGAAATGACGCCGGAATTATTCTCCCGGATCTCTTTCCGTAACATGCGCATCCTATTTTTGGCTTATATTCATTTTGCCAATGAAAAACTGCGCTTTCTTCAGCTTCGTCGCCTGCTTTTTGTTTTTACCGCTTTTCACCCGCGCACAAACAGCCGCGGGTAATACGGCGGTGATGCTGCCCAACGGCTGGCGCCTGAGTCCCGTGGGAAAAAGCCTGCCGCTCGGCGACCTGCCGCTGAACATTGCGGTTTCGCCCGACAGGAAGATGCTCGCCGTAACGAACAACGGCGTGGGCAGCCAGACCGTGCAGCTGATCGATGCTGTTTCCCATATTCAGCTGGATGCTGTTACCGTTGGAAAATCATGGCTCGGCCTGGCATTCAGCGATGATTCCAAAAATCTTTACGTTTCCGGCGGCAATGATAATTTCATTCTGCGCTTCGATATAAAAAACAAACGCCTGCTCGCGAAAGACACCT
>DASTSF010000393.1:0-5098 GCA_035760825.1 Bacteroidia bacterium | reverse complement strand
GCTTGCCGCCGCTGGATTTCACTACCTGTCGCGCTCTTTTTTTTCACTGCGCATGATGAAGCAGAACGTTTTTGAGGCTTCGGTAACGTCACGCAACGGGGAGGAACGCTCTTTCCCCGGCATAACCTCCATTGAGTTCTATTACATCATTCTGCCCGGTTACCGCGGATCCAGAAAAGTACTGTGCTACGTCAATTTCTGCGACAGCTCCGGGAACAGCCGGCTCACGCTGAAAGAAGAATACGGCATCAGTTCACTGAGCAACGAAACGAATCCTCGTCCTCCCGGAAATTTCCAGCTATACGTTCCCGGAAAGAAAATGGCGGATGCGGTCTATTACGGTCCCGTTCGCGAGATCGAACAGGCGTTTTTTCATTTCCGGAGAAATGAACGGAATGAAAAAAGCAGCGAACAGGTAACGGCGAACTGAGATGTAACGTCGTGATGCTTGATCTTAATATCGTTTGAGGAAATGCTCCTCCACATCGAACGTGGAGCGCACACCGACGAGATCATATTCATTCTCGAGCCATGCATCGGCGGTTTTTCTTCCTTCTTCCTTCAGGTGCTGCAAAAATTCCCACGAGGTATTGAGCTTGCTCGAATAGGAAAGATGATCGAGCGAGTTGTAGCCGGAAATACAGTGAACGAAAATTTCACGGTTCTGTTCGGGAAGTGAAACACCTCTCCGGATGAGCTCGTTGCGGTAATGCACCATCTGCATTTCATTGATGAGCGAGCTGTTGAAGCTGATCTCGTTCACGCGTTCCGCGATGTCGCGTGCGGAAGTAGGCAGCTTGCTGATGTTGATGGAATTTATCTTCACCAGCACGATGTCGCGCGTTTTTGTCTCGGAGATCAATGGCGTCAGCGGTGGATTGCCCATATAGCCCCCGTCCCAGTAATACTCACCGTCTATCTCCACAGCCTGGAAAAGAAAAGGAAGACAGGCGGAAGCAAGCACCGCGTCGACAGTAATTTCTTTATTGTGAAAGATCCGCGCGCGGTTCGTCTTTACGTTCGTCGCACAGACGAAGAGCTTTTTCGTGCTGTACTGGCGAAGTTCTTTGAAATCGATGAGGTCGAGCAGGATGTCCCGGAGCGGGTTGTAATTGAACGGGTTCAGCTGGTAAGGAGAAAGTGACTGGGAGATCGAATTGAAAAAAAGATATCCGGGAGAATTGTAGATATCGCCGAAGTTCATCATGCGGTCCCAGGAAGAAGGTTTAAAAAGATAGCTGCCGTACTGCCCGATTTTTTTCCAGAGCGTTTCCAGCAGCTCTTTCGCTTTCCCGGGCCCGCCCATGTGCAGCCCGTAGGCCAGCACCACGGCGTTCACCGCTCCAGCGCTCGTTCCGCATATCCCTTCGGCCACCAGCTCGTCCACTTCCAGCAGCCGGTCGAGCACGCCCCACGTGAACGCGCCGTGCGCTCCTCCGCCCTGCAATGCCATCGCCGTCAGCTTCTTGTCAAAACGTATCCTGGGATTCACTGGCGTGAATTTAGCTAAATAGTTTTTTCACCGTGCCGGTAAAATGCAGCGTTGACAAGCGGGGAAACTCAACGGTATAATCCTTCGCTTCATCCGCCAGCAACGAGCGTTCATCCCGCCTGGCCGGAAGCTTTGTTTATAAATCGAAGTAAAGGGCTCCGTCCGTGGATCATGACTATCAATGATATTCATGCGATTTCGAATGGGCTTGTAAAAAACCGACCGCGTTTCCGGATGATGGGCTTGCTTCCGGGTGTCAACCTGCAAGGTTGTCTGCCGGGTACCAACCTGCAAGGTTAGAACCTGCAAGGTTGTATAATATTACAACTACACGAACTAATTCATGCAAAATCAGGGATTTACTATAACTTATCTGGTCAAAAACAAGAAAGAGGTCGTCCGGCAACCTGCAAGGTTGTCTGCCGGGGTACCAACCTGCAAGGTTAGAACCTGCAAGGTTAGAACCTGCAAGGTTAGAACCTGCAAGGTTAGAACCTGCAAGGTTGTATAGTATTACAACTTTCGAAAATAATTCATTCAAAACGAAGGACTTATTACGTCTTATCACGTCGAAAATAAAAAAGTCGTTCCCTCAACCTTCAAGGTCACAACTTGTAAGCTTGTCCGTTTAAAATACCAGTAAACGATTTCAACCGCTTACAAACAGGTAAAAACGTTTTTACCGTTTGCAAATGAATCCAGGCCGTTTCGATCCGGTATCGGGATCCGTCTCAGAAAATATTTTCGACCTTTCCTGAACCCGATCCGTTACTGCGCGTTCCAGCCGCCGTCGACCGGTATCGCCGTTCCGGTGATCAGCTCTGCGTGGTCCGACGCAAGAAAAACACACAGCGCGCCCAGCGATTCCGTCTTCACGAATTTTTTCACCGCGTGTTTCACAAGCATCACCTTGGCGATCACTTCCTCCTCGCTCATGTGATGCGTTTTCGCCTGGTCTGCGATCTGCCCGCGCACCAGCGGCGTATCGACGTAACCCGGACAAACAGCATTTGCCGTGATGCCGAACGGAGCGCCTTCGAGCGCGGTGACTTTCGTGAGACCGACCAGACCGTGCTTGGCTGCCACGTAGGCCGACTTGAATTCGGAAGCGACGAGCCCGTGCGCAGATGCGATGTTGATCACGCGTCCCCATTTTTTCTTTTTCATCATGGGAATGGCGAGCCGTGTTGTATGGAAGGCTGCAGAAAGGTTCAGCCCGATGATCATGTTCCATTTTTCCACCGGGAAATTTTCGATTTCAGAAACGAACTGCATGCCCGCGTTGTTCACAAGCACATCGATGCCGCCGAGCTTTTTCTCCGACTCCCCCATGAATTTTTGTATTGCATCCGCATCGAGAAGGTTGGCCCCGGAAAAAACAGTTTTCACGCCGAATTCTTTCCCTACCGCTTCTGCAATTTCAGGTCCGTCCTTTTCAAGTCCGTTGAATGAAATATTGCAGCCCGTTTTTGCGAATTCACGTGCAATGCCCAGCCCGATCCCGCTGGTGCTTCCTGTGATAAGAACATTTTTTGTCATGCGGCAAATATACTCAGCTGCCGCGAGCCGGATTTTACCGGCAGAATAAGAAAGAATTTTATTTCTTTTCGCGCAGCGGCTTCAGCGCTTCGGCCCATCGCTGCAGTTCCGCAAGCATCGTGTGCATCGCTTTCTGCATCGTTTCGTCGGCGATGAACTTTCCTTCCGCATTGAAATGTTTCGGGAAACCCGCAATGTGCACCCCTTCCACGAGCGCGACCATTTTAAAAGCGCGGATCACAGGAAGCAGCACATCTACGGCACGCAGTCCGCCCGACATGCCGCCGTAGCTGATGAAACCGACCGGTTTGTAGCTCCATTCCTTCGCGAGGTAATCGAGTGCGTTCTTGACCGTGGCGGGAAAGCTGAAATTATATTCAGGAAGGACAAATATGAACGCGTCTGCACCGTCGATGAGCGCACTCCACCGTTTGGTATGTTCTTTCGTGTATTGCTGCAGGCGCGGGTGATGCGGTTCATCCAGCAACGGAAGATCCATCTCCGCAAGATCGACCAGCTCCGTTTCAAATCCCGGGTGTACTGCGGCTATGTCAAAAAAAGGTTGCGCCACCGCCGGGCCTTTTCTTCCGGGCCGCGTGCTGGTGATGATCATTTTCAGTTTTAGCATAAACGTTTTATTTTCTTGCTTTTATTTTTTTCCGGTGGCGCAGTCCCCAGTCGCGGAGCGCGACGATCACCGTATCCAGCGTTTCCCCGTATTTCGTCAGCTCGTATTCCACGGTGACAGGTGTGGTATCGTATACCGTGCGGGAAACGAGCTCGTTCATTTCCAGCTCGCGCAGCTCTTTCGAAAGCATGCGCGCCGTGATGCCTTTGATCTCGCGCTGCAGCTCTTTGAATCGTTTGTGCCCGTGCGCCAGCGCCACGATAATGGGCAGCTTCCACTTTCCGCTGAGCACATAAAGCGCGTCACGCACAGGGAGGAGGCTTTTTTTGCATTCCCCGGCGTCCTCCGCTTTCAGACCGGTCTTCCGTACTGGTGTCATTTTTTCAGGATTTAAAACTACGATGCTTTTCAACCGGATTCAACCCGGTATACTTTTATATACCGGTATACAAAAATATATCACTTACAAAAGTATACCAAATACCCGGACATTTGCACTGTAATCAAAACTGCACCAATCATGAAAGCAATCGTATTGACAGGGCGTATCCTTTTCTCGCTCATTTTTCTACTGTCCGTCATGGGCCATTTTTCGCAGCCTTCCATCGCGTATGCTGCTTCTGCCGGCGTTCCCGCGGCTTCCTTCCTCGTGCCGTTGTCCGGGGTGATCGCAGCGGCCGGCGCACTGAGCATCATTCTGGGTTACAAGGCAAAATGGGGCGCCTGGCTCATCGTCCTGTTCCTCATCCCGGTTACATTCATGATGCACGCGTTCTGGAAAGCGACCGACCCGGTGGCACAGCAAATGCAAATGGTCATGTTCATGAAAAACATCGCTCTTCTTGGCGCTGCGCTGCTTATCACGTATTTCGGATCCGGGCCGCTCAGCCTCGATTCCCGCTTGCAAAAATGATCCGTTCATCTGTAAACAGTGATACTCATCTTGTGGTAAAGCGGTTCGCCTAAAACCCGAACTTTGTTCATTCAACATGGAACTGAAATCATTCTCAACGATCAGCGAGTCGTTTTCCCCGACCGGGAGAATGCCCGTCATCTTCACCTCGCACGGCAACCCGATGGAAGCGCTTTCGGATCTGAACGCAACACCTTTTTTCTCCAGCCTGGGAGAAGTAAGCCGCAGGATCAGGGCGGAGCATACGATCAATGCCGTGCTGATCGTTTCCGCGCACTGGCTCACCCGCGGCACATACGTCAACGTGAGCGAGCACCCGAAAACGGTCCACGACTATTACGGTTTCCCGCCTGAATTTTACGAGATCCAATATCCTGCTCCGGGTTCTCCCTCGTTTGCGAGGGAAACCGCGAAGCTTATTCCCGGCGTGAAGGAAACAACGGAATGGGGACTCGATCACGGCTCATGGCCGGTGCTGCGTCATTATTTTCCCGGTGCGGACGTACCTGTTTTCGAAATGAGCATC
>DASTSF010000392.1:0-3044 GCA_035760825.1 Bacteroidia bacterium | reverse complement strand
TTTTTGCCGAGACCGATGTTGGCCATGGCACGTCCGTAATACAGCTTTGCCCAGTCCGGGTAGTTTTTGGTCGCCTCGTCCTGGTTCTGGTTCATCCTGTCGAACTCGGACATTTTTTCGTAATCGGTTTTGAGCTTCGCGATGCGCTGTGCATCGGCATCGATCTTGGTGATCTCCTTATTGTATTCAACAATCGCACCTGCAAAATCACCATTGTCGCGCTTCATGTCGCCCGCGGCGGAAGGCCCGGAATAGACGGGCTTCTGCTGCTTCGGATCCGTCGTTTTCTGGGGCATCCCCGGGTAAACGGTCGGTGTCTGGGCATTAAGGGCGCAGGTAAAGGCAACTGATGCGATGAGAATGTACTTTTTTAACATGCCATTGGGTATTTGGTTGGACAAAAGTATTCAAAAAAGCCTTTCTGCTGAAAAATCAGGGTGTTATCTGGCTTACTGCAGGAAGATTATGAAACAATCATGCCAAAAAAGACCCGGAACAACACACGGCGCATTCACTGCCCGGTTATTTTTCCCGCTTCCACGCGGAACATTTTGTAGGGAAGACCGCGTTCACGGAAGAGCTCGTTCATTCTTCCGGCCCCGGTGTCGGTAATGAACAGCTGCCCGAAATCCTTCGACGTAACGATCTCCATCAGGCGGACAACACGGTCTTCATCGAGCTTGTCGTGCACATCATCCAGCAGCAGCATGGGCTTTTTGCCACCGGCACGGTCGAGAAAAATATATTCCGCCAGCTTGAGCGCGATGATGAACGTTTTCTGCTGTCCCTGCGATCCGCTCCTTTTCAGCGAATGCCCGTTGATGCGGAAATCGAGATCATCTTTATGAATGCCGCACGTGGTATGACCAAGGATTGTGTCTTTCTGAAGGCTTTCGTTCAGCAGCTGCGACAAAGGTTTTTCATTCATTTTCGATTCCGACACCAGCTCCACGCGTTCGTTCCCGCCGCTGAGCGATTCGTAGAACCGGCTGAAGAACGGGAGCAGCTCGCGGATAAACGCTTTGCGTGCAATGAAAACCGGCTGCCCGTTCTGCTCCAGCTGCAGGTCGAGGATCTCGCGTGTCCCGTCGTCGGCCGATTTCCCTTCCGACATCTGCTTCAGCAGCGCATTCCGCTGGGAAAGCACGCGGTTGTATGCGATCAGGTGATCGAGGTAGGAATGATTATACTGGGAAATGACCGTATCCATGAAGCGACGGCGCTCTTCGCTTCCGCCCGTTACAAGCGTCCCGTCGCCGGGAGAAACCGCCACCAGCGGGCAAAGCCCGATATGATCCGAAAGCCGTTCGTAGTCTTTTCCATTGCGCCGGAATACTTTCCGCTGTCCCCGTTTCACCGAGCAGAGGATATTTTCCTCGCGGCCTTCGGCGGATTCGAACATTCCCTGGATCATGAAAAAAGGCGAGTCGAACCGAATGTTCTGGCTGTCGATGGGATTCAGGAAGCTTTTGCAGAGCGAGAGGTAGTGGATAGCGTCCAGGAGATTCGTTTTTCCCGACCCGTTCAGCCCCGTGAAACAGTTGATCCTTTCCGAGCAGTCGACAGAGACTTCTTCATAATTTCTGAAATTCAGCAGGGAAAGACGCCGGAGGATCATCTGAGAAGGCAAAATTGCCAAAAAGCGGGGCGATTTCCGAGCCAGTTGAAAAAAAGATTATTTTTGCGCCCTGACCGGTAAAAAGATACCGGCTTTTTTGTCATGGCAAAAGCAGAACCCAAAACGAAAGAACAAGTTATTGATATCGAAGGTGCGTTCGATCGCGCCGAGCATTATATCGAGGAAAACCGGAAGAGCCTTTTATTCATCGTGGGAGGGATCGTGCTGCTGGTGGGCCTTTATTTCGGGTGGAAATATTTTTACATCCAGCCGCGTACGGAAGAGGCGAACTCGAAAATGTACCGCGCTGAAATGCTTTTCGCAAAAGATTCGTTCAACCTGGCCATCAACGGTCATGGCGATACGACAGGCTTCGCAGACATCGTGGAAGATTACGGCGGAACGTCTGCCGGGAACATTTCCCGTTATTACCTCGGCATCTGCTACATGCGCACGAACCAGTATGACAAGGCGATCGATGTGCTGAAGGATTTTGATTCGAACGACGAATTCGTCGGCAGCATGGCGCTCGGACTGATAGGCGATGCTTACATGGAAAAACAGCAAACCGACGACGCGATCGAGTATTACCTCAAGGCGGCGAAAAGGAAACCGAATAAATTCACTTCACCGGTTTTCCTCAAGAAAGCGGCATTTGCTTACGAAGACAAAGGGAACAAGGACGAAGCGCTGAAGCTTTTCGAGCAGATCAAGGTGGAATTCCCGGAATCGCAGGAAGCCACGCAGGTGGATAAATACATTGCCAGAAACGGCGGCGAGGTAAAATAAATTCTCCGGAAAACTCATTTTTCCCGTCCGGAGCACCGGGCGGGATTTTTTTTGACATGGCCACAGCACTTAAAAATCTTTCGCAGCACGACCCGGAAAAAGTTCCGTCGGGCAAAGGCAAAAAAATAGCCGTTGTCGTTTCGGAATGGAACAGCGAAGTGACGTTCGGGCTGCTGGAAGGCGCTGTCGCCACGCTCATCAAATACGGCGTCAAAAAGAAAGACATCGCGGTGAGCTACGTGCCGGGCGCATTCGAGCTGACGCTGGGCTGTCTCCGGGCCGGTTCGCCAGGAAAAATAAACGCCGTTATCGCGATCGGTTGTGTTGTGCGCGGAGATACGCCGCATTTCGAATTCATCTGCCAGGGTGTAACGACCGGCATCACGCAGCTGAACATTTCGCTTGCGAAGCCTGTTATTTTCGGCGTGCTGACCACCAATACACTGCAACAGGCCCTTGAACGCTCGGGCGGAAAACATGGAAACAAAGGCGTGGAGGCGGCCGTGACCGCGCTGAAAATGTGCGGTAAGCAGAATTGACTACTTTAGCGGCCTGAAAAAAGGGAACCTGTTCTTTTTACATATTGTTTTCGGGGTGTAGCGCAGTTGGTAGCGCACCTGGTTTGGGACCAGGGGGT
>DASTSF010000391.1:0-4517 GCA_035760825.1 Bacteroidia bacterium | reverse complement strand
GATCGTGTACAATCAATACGGATGTTCGGACACCGCGGTGATCCCGATCGAAGTACGGCCGGAATTCCGCTTCTTCATTCCGAATACGTTCACGCCAAACGGCGACGGGCTGAACGACATTTTTATGCCGGCGATCATGGGCGTGGACAATTATCATTTCATGATCTTCGACCGCTGGGGAAATCTCATCTTCGAAACCAGCGACACGTTCCAGGGCTGGGACGGAAGATACAAGGGCAACAAATGCCAGGAAGATGTTTACGTGTGGAAAATTGATTTCACGAATGTCGTGGACGAATCAAACCAGGAGCTGATCGGGCACGTGAACCTCATCCGCTGAGCGGATTATTTTTCATCGGAATACAGGTCCTTCAACGCATTTTCAAGAAACGGAAACCCGAACGTAAACCCGGCGTCGCGGATCTTTTCTCCCGAAACGAGGTTCCCGTTCAGCAGCACATCCGCCATTTCGCCGAGCACAAGACGAAGCAGGAAACCCGGCACGGCGGGAAGGACCAGCGGGCGGTGCAGCGTCCTGGCGAGCTGCAGGGTAAACTGGCTGTTGTTCACAGCTTCCGGCGCCACCGCGTTGAAGATGCCCGTGTGCTCCGGATGTTCGGCGAGAAATAAAAACATGCGGCAGAGATCGCCGATGTGGATCCACGGCATCCATTGCTTCCCGCTGCCGAACGGCGCACCGGCAAACCATTTCACCGGCGCCGCGATCTTTGGAAGCGCTCCCCCGTTCTTCGCCAGCACAATGCCCACACGCAGGATCGTCACGGGAATTCCTTCCTGCGAAAATTTCAGCGCCGCATTTTCCCATTCCACGCAGCAACGCCCGAGGAAATCATCACCCGGATTTTCCTTTTCGTAAAACACGTGATTCCCCGGATGAATTCCGTAATAGTTGACACCGGAAACGGAGATGAGGCGGACCTTCCTGTTCCCGCTTTTCTTCACGCCTTCCCGCAATGTGTTCAGCGCATTCACACGACTGGAAACAATCTCTTCCTTCCGCGCTGTGGTCCACCGTTTGCCGGCAACAGGCGCCCCCGAAAGATTGATGATAATGTCCGTCCCGGGAATCGCTTCTTCACTGATCATGTTCTTTGCCGGGTCCCAGGGAAACTGCTTCACCTTTTCTCCTGTTTTTCCGTTCCGCACAAGATGCCGCACTTCATGGCCCTGCTGCACCAGCGTTTCCGTAAGATGGCGGCCGATCAATCCTGACGCTCCTGAAATAAGAATTTTCACAACCCGGATAAATTGAGCCTGCAAATTACTATTCTTGTTTTACCCTATTGAGAATTTTTGTCACCGTTTCTTATCATTGCAGTTCATAACGGATCCATGAGCGACACACCTGTTTACCACAAGCATATTTTCATCTGCATCAACCAGCGCGCACCCGGCTCGCCGCGGAGAAGCTGCGGAGAAGCGCATGGTATGGAGATCGTGGACGCGTTCAAGAAAAAGCTGAAAGAAAAAAATCTTCCGTTCCCCGTGCGCGCGCAGAAAGCCGGCTGCCTCGACATCTGTGATTTCGGCCAGACGGTTGTCGTTTATCCCGAAGGCGTTTTTTATGTCGGCGTGGAGATCAGCGACGTCGACGAGATCATCGAAGAACACATCCGGAACGACCGTCCCGTCGAACGCCTGCGCCTGAAAAGAAAATGAATTTCCATGGCTGACGGATCTCTCCCGGAAAAACCGCCTTCGTCTCTCGACAGCTCGGACCTCGTTCAGCTCCTGCTGCCTTCCGCCGTCAGCATTCTTGAAAATGATTTCCGTACGTGCGGCATCGATCCGGGAATGGAAGGAAAATTATTTCCTTCTGTTTTCGGGCTGCGTGATTTTATTTCGACGCTGATGGAAAAACAGGCAGCTCCCGGATCGGAAGCCTTCTTCCGCCTGCTGTACAGGAACGATCTTCCCGAAAAAAAAGCGATGGACGCGCTTGCGGCGGAAAACGGGCAGCGCGACAGCGAAAAGATCGCGGAGCTCATTATCATCCGTGCGCTTCAGCGCGCATTCTACCGGATGAAATACGGCTGAGGAGAAAATTATTTTTTGCGGAAGCCGTCCAGCATCACACCACCGCTTAAAGCCATGGATGGACGCACTTCCCATGCATAGCTGTTTCCCAGCAGCTCGGGCGTAAAGGCAAACCCGGCAAAAAAAAGATCATCGATGTGGTAACGCACACCGATCGAAAGATACACGCCCCCGCGAAGCGAAGGCTCGCAATGCGGTTTGTCGCAGTACGTCGTGAATTCTCCGCTGGCCCGGTAATTGTGCGAATCGAACCAGCAGACATACCCGGCGCCCACGTTCCTCGTCAGCTTTTTCTGCCCGGCATCCACCTGGATACCGGCCGACAGGCCGCTTCCCCACCTGACGGCACGATCCGGGATATTTTCAAAACCGATCCGTGCATAAACAGCGCGATTACTATCATGCGAAGTAAAAAAACGGAATTCGCCGTCGAGCGAATAATACATCATGGGACCTAACCCTTCCGCGTATACAAAAAACGGCGGATGAACTTTCGTGGAATCGTCCATGCCCGTCGCCTCTGCCTTCAGGCATGCGCAAAGGAAAAAGAAAACGGGAATGATCCTTTTCATTTTTTTCGTTCGTTCAAAATTACTCTGCGCGGTGAACGCGTCATTACGTCACCGGAATAGTTTTCATTTTTTCGCTAACAGCTTCCGGTCTGCCGCTTTCACTTTTTCCTTGATGATCTGCTCCACCGTCCGGTTGCTGATCTTGCTTTCCAGCCACGTGATGATATCGAAATAAAAGAATGCGCGACGTTCGAAACGCTGCCGCGAGAGGCTGCTCATCTTGTCTTTCAGCCGGTGGAAAAGCAGGTTCAGTTCGCGCGGGGAAAGGTTCCGGTGGAGCTTGCGGATGAATGCGAGGATCTCGCGGTGGTACGCGGAAAGATCTCCCTTGCGCAGCAGGTAACGGTAAAGCGATTTCACGTGCGCTTCCGCCAGCCGGTCGTTGCCGAGCTCGAAATGGCAGATGAGCGCAAGTATGCGCGCAAATGCGTGCAGGTCCTCGCGCACGGAAATATCTTTTTCCCCGATGATGCGCGACAGCCAGTGCAGCGCGCTCCGGTACTGGTCTGCACCGAAATACAGGCAGGCGATCTTGTAGTAGAACAGCAGCAGCGAATGGTGATCGAGCAGCGGGATGAACCGGTTGAGCTCTTTCTCCAGCTTCGCCACCACGCGCACGCCCGAACGAAATTCTCCCATCATAAAATGCCTGTTGATCTCGTGCACGTAAATCGCGCGGAAAAGATTGAGGTTGATGTTTTCCGTTTTGTCGAACGCTCCGTTCCTCTTCAGCGCGATAAGCTGCCGGTGGACCGCTTCGAATTCTTCCAGCCGCCGGAACTTGTTCAGCACGACGAGCTGGCTGTTGAGCGCGCGGATGTAGAACTCCGGGTAATTGTAGATCTGCCCCGGGAATTTTTCGAACAGGTCGACCGATCGTTTCGAATAACGGTAACCGTTGCGAAAATCCTGGATGAAAAAATAATATCCCGTAAATGCGCTGTACAGGTAAAGCTTTTCCGGGAAACCGAGCCTGCTTTCTTCGTAGGCCGGGAGATTTTTCCGGAAAAACCGTTGCACGCTGTAAAGATCTTTCCGGTTGCGTATGAATCCCGATTGCACATAAAACGCGTTGAGGCGGATGAGCAGGTTGCTGAACTGCGTCGTCCTGTTCAGCTGTTCGAGCACTTCGCCTGTATCGCTCACCGATTCATCCACTTTCTGTGCGTGATCGGCGGTAATGGTGTGGCGGATCACTTCTTTTTCGAGATCGAGCAGGTCCATGAGCGGACCCGTGCGGCCATGCGTGTGCGCAAATTTCCGCGCGCGCTCGATCATGCGCAGGGAATCGCGGTAGAGGCACTTGTCGTAGAGAATGCGGGCTTCGCAGCAGTAATCCGAAAGACGCACATCGGCGGAACCGGACGAATTGCAGAGCCGGAGCGAGCGGAGCAGGTAGGAATAGAGGAACGATTTCAGGTTGGGCAGCTGCTTCCTGGAAAGGGAAGGCTCGCGTTTCAGCAGCAGTTCTTCGTCGTACGTTTTCATTTTTTCCAGGCGATCGAACAGCACGACGAACTTTTCGCCACCGCCTTTCTGTCGCGCCGCCATCAGCTTGAAGAACCTTTTTTCGCTTTTGCTCATCCTGCCGATGAGCCGGAAAAGGTGGTCGGAAACCTCTTTGGGCATCGTATTATTTTTGTGTAAAAATACCCAATTTACAGGGCTTTCAGGGCTACTTTTGAATTTTGAGCTGCGGTTGACATCGTAATTTTGGAAGCCGCCCGGGGGAGTTTTCCGCGTATATTCGTATTCCCTAAATCAAACCAGATGAATTTTCCCAGAGCTGCTATAACAGGCGTGGAATGCTGGCTTCCCGAAGACCGGCTGACGAATGCAGATATCGAGAAGCTCGTGGATACGAGCAACGAATGGATCCTTGAGCGA
>DASTSF010000390.1:0-2201 GCA_035760825.1 Bacteroidia bacterium | reverse complement strand
TGGAATCGGCGAATAAAAGAAACCGCAGAAACACGAAAACACAAAGCCCGGTTCCGGATTTTTCACCACATAGAAAAAGTCCCGCATTTCTGCAGGACTTTTTTCATTTCAGAAAGTGTTGTTTCAGTTCTTCACAAACTTCACGTTGTGGAGCACCATTCCGTCCACAATGTGCAGCGTGTACATTCCCGCCGCGAGGTCGGCCGTGCTGATCGTCACTTTTCCGTCGGAAGTGCGCATCGATTTCACCTGCTGGCCGAGGCTGTTGAAGATGATCAGCGTATAACCGTCATTGGGAACGGGCAGCTGCACTTCGAGCTGCTGCATTTCGCTGTTGTAGAACGCAGACGGATCTGTTACTGCAACAGGATCGATTCCCATGCAGCCCACGCCGATCACCGGTGAAGTGACGGTGTCGGAGCCGCAGGCGTTCGTCACGACAAGCGTTGCGGTGTAGTTACCTCCGGTTGCATACGTCACCGTTGCGGAAGATGCGTTCGACGTTGCGGGCGATCCTCCGGGGAACGTCCAGGCAAAGCCTGTGGCGCTCGAGCTGCCCGATCCGTCGAAGAAGACGGGCTGGTTCACGCACACAACCGTGTCAAGCGATGTCGCCATCCCGACGGGCGCATTGTCCACGTCGAGGTTGATCGTTGTCGTGCTGGTGCAGCCGTTTGCGCCGGTGCCCTGCAGGTCATACGAAATGCTGGCGGTCGGCGTCGATATGACGGTTGCGCCGGTAGTTGTGTTCAGGAACGTCGACGGACTCCATGCATACGATGATGCGCCGGAGGCCGTCATGGTAACGGGTGTTCCGGAACAGACCGTGGTGCTGCTCGGGTTCAGCGACACGCTGAGCACAGGATTCGCATTTACAGTGATGTTGACGAACGCAGAATCGAACAGGTGACAGCCGCCACCGACGACGTAGAGGATCGCCTGGTAGCTTCCTGCCGTGTTGTAGATCACATCCTGCTGCACGTTGTTGGAAATGGTCGGTGTTGTTCCCGGGAAATACCAGAGCAGCGTGTCTTCGTAGGTGGAACCCGTAGCATCGAAGCTGACCTGGTTTCCTGCACACAGCGTGAGCGGCGATGCGGTGATCGTCGCGACGGAATTGGCGCCGGTGAGGAACGGGTGGATGTAAAGCGAAGCGCTGAGGTTCCATGATCCTGATGTCGTGTACTGGTACCAGTTGTTGTCGCTCTGTCTTTCCCATATCGGGGAAGGCGTGGTCTGCCCGTTCGTGTTGCTCACGATGCTCAGCGTATCGTGGCTGGTGGACCAGTTCAGGTTGGTAAGATCGACGCTCACGAAAATTTTCTTCGAGGCCGGAAGCGTGATCGGGTTATTGACAAATGAGAATTCCGTGTAATAATTACCCGCGACATCGCTCATGATTTGTCCCATCGAAACGCCGGTAGCTGTGCCGATCTGCGCACCCGGTGTTCCCGAAGTTCCGTCGTACACTTTTACATTGACGATCTTATTCGGAGTCGTGGTGTACGCAAGTCCGAAAGCGACCCAGCAATCCACCATCTGTGTATACGGCTGCGTCGACTCATCGAAGTACATCGCTTTTTCCTTATCGGCATAAAGGTTGACGCCGTTGATCCATCCGTCCTGCCCTACAGCAGTTCCCGTATAATAATTCACAGGTGTCCATCCTGCCGGAGCGGGAAGATTCACTTTCGTACAGCCGCTTGCTGCAGTCACTGTGATGTAATTATTGTTCGTTTGCGTATCGTTGCCGTGTGAGTTCGTAACGGTCAGTGAAACGTTGTAGGTTCCCGGCGTGTTGTAAACGATGGGAGGAGGATTCTGCCCGTTGTAGCTGGAAGGCGTTCCGCCCGGGAACGACCAGGACCATGTTGTCGGGTTGTAAACGGACTGATCCGTGAAAAGTACAGAACCTCCTGCGGTCACTGTCGTTACGTTAGCCGTGAACAATGCGTTCGGCGGCCAGTTGAGCGTACCGCTGATGCAGTTCATTGCAGCGGCCGCATCAATGCGCCCGGCGCCGAGCTGACCGATGTAGGAAGGATTCATCGAGTTGATGTTCGCGGCAGTTGACGTCAGGCAGTTGCGCACGTCTGCCGGCGTGAGCGAAGGATTCAGCGAAAGCATAAGTCCGCAGAGACCGGCCACAAGCGGGCAGGCCATGGAAGTTCCGGACATGTTGCCGTATTGGTTGGAAGGAA
>DASTSF010000389.1:0-3428 GCA_035760825.1 Bacteroidia bacterium | reverse complement strand
CCTGCTTTCCGGATGTTCTGCAATATCCGTCCCGGCATCGCGCCGATGTATGTTTTGCGGTGGCCGCGTATTTCGGATTCGTCTTTGAGTCCGCCGAGCGACATGCGCACGTATTTTCTTCCGAGCGATTCTGCAATGGATTTTCCGAGAGAAGTTTTTCCGACGCCGGGAGGACCATACAGGCAGAGGATCGGCGCTTTGTTGCTTCCTTTCAGCTTGAGCACCGCCAGGTGTTCCAGTATACGTTCTTTCACTTTTTCAAGACCGAAATGATCGCGGTCGAGGATCTCCTCTGTTTTTGCGAGGTCGAAATGATCTTCCGTGTATTCGCTCCAGGGGAGATCGAGCAGCAGTTCGAGGTAATTCATCTGCACGGAATATTCCGCAGCATTCGGGTTCATCCGCTCGAGCTTGGATAATTCCTTGCTGAATGTCGCGGCGACCTCCTTGCTCCATTTTTTCAGCTTCGCTTTTTCCTTCAGCTCATTCATCTCCTGCTCCATCGGGTTTCCGCCCAGCTCTTCCTGGATGGTTTTCATCTGCTGGTGCAGGAAATATTCGCGCTGCTGCTTGTCAAGGTCGGTTTTCACCTTCGACTGGATCTGGTTTTTCAGCTCGAGCATCTGCAGCTCTTTCGCGAGCAGCTTCAGCACAAGCGTGGCCCTTTCTTTCAGGTCGGGAACTTCGAGGATGGACTGTTTCTCCTTCACCTCCGCGTTCATGTTCGAGGAAATGAAATTGATGAGGAAGCTGTTGCTTTCGATATTGCGTATCGCGACCTGTGCTTCCTGCGGAACCTGCGGGTTGTTGCGGATGATCTGCAGCGATGTGTCTTTCACGGAACCGATGATGGCGGCGAACTCGCTGTCGTTCTTTTTCGGGAACGTTTCCGCCAGCGGCGAAACTTTCGCCAGCATGTACGGCTCTTCCTGCATCATCTCGCCGATGACGATGCGCCGTTTTCCCTGGAGAATAACGGTCGTGTTACCGTCCGGCATGCGCAGCATTTTGATGATGAACGCAACCGTGCCGATGCGGTTCAGATCTTCCGCTTTCGGGTCTTCGATCGCGTCATTCTTCTGCGAAACCACCGCGATCGTCTTGTTTCCCTTATATGCTTCCTTGATCAGGCGGATGGATTTGTCCCTTCCGACCGTGATGGGAATAACTACGCCGGGGAAAAGTACCGTATTGCGCAGCGGTAGAACAGGAAGAACTTCCGGAACGGATTCCGCGTTCATCTGCTCCTCATCTTCCGGGCTGAGAAGGGGAATAAATTCCGTTTCCTCGTCTTCCGCCTGGTTGAATTGTATGTCTTCGAATAATGGGTGCTTGTTCATAGTGGGTCAATTTGTCAGACATCCCGTGGGCCGGCCGGCTTTCTGTGCTTTACTTTCTCTCCGGGGCCGCATTACGGGCGGGATCTCATTGTTTGCAGGATACAAGTGGCAATGAATATGCCATGCAGGAATGCCTGCCGTAATGTCGTAAATCAGCTTTTCCTGAATTTTTTTGTGCGCTCGAAAACGGTTTTCAGCATTTCGGCTTCTTTCGCGGAAAGTTCGAGCGAACGGCGCCTGTAAACGCGCCGTACGGTTTCCGTGAACTCCTCGAAACGGTAATCGGAAAGGCCGGCGGAACCGCCCCAGGAAAAATCAGGAATGAATTTATCGGGAAAACCGCCGCCGAACACATTGGCGCCCGTTCCGACAACCGTTCCCGTATTGAACATGGTATTGATGCCGCATTTCGCATGATCGCCCATGATGACGCCATGAAACTGCTGGCCGGTATTCTCGTATCCACCGCGGGAATAATTATACACCTGGATATCCCCGTAGTTATTCTTGAGATTGGAACAATTCGAGTCGGCCCCGATGTTGCACCATTCACCGATGACGCTGTTGCCGAGATAACCGTCGTGCGTTTTGTTCGAGTTCGAATGAAAGACACTGTTGGTGATCTCACCGCCGACCTTGCAGCCGGGACCGATCGTCGTATCGCCGTAAATCCGGGCGCCCATTTTCACCTGTGCATGTTCGCCGATCACCAGCGGCCCACGGAGGTGGCTTCCTTCCATCACTTCAGCGCCATCGCAGAGAATGATTGAACCGTTTGCCGTATTGAACGTGCAGGCCTCCGCGGTTACATCCTTTCCCACGTAAATCCTGTTCCCGCCGATAACTGTGTTCGTAGCTGAAAGTTCGTTCGCAAAATCTTCACTCTTCAGCAGTTCTTCATCCGCAGCAATGGCATTCCCGTTGTGCATGAAGATATCGTGGATGCGCTGGAGAATAACGACGCCGGCCTTTACATCACGCACGGCAAAATTCCCGCTTATGTGATCTTTTTCGTTGAGCGGAATGCGTGCGGTGCTTTTGCCGCAGTTGCAGGCAATGAGCGTTTCACCCATCGTAATGGCCTCACCCTCCCCGAGGTTCATCACCTCGAACGCAAGCTCGCCGTCGGGAACCACGCGCCCGTTGATCCAGAGGTTGTCTTTCGCCGCGTCAGGTTCGAAAGGCCAGCGGTACTTTTCCAGCCAGGGCGAAGTGGATGTCGTGGACGAAGACCGCAGGCGTTTCTCCCATTTTTCCCGGATCGTGAAAATGCCGATGCGCAGATCAGCGACGGGCCGCGTATGCGTAAGCGGGTAAAAATCCGCTGCAAAATCGTCGTCGAAAAGAATGAGCCGGAATGGAGACATGCGATCTTTTTTCAAATTTCCGAAAAAACAAATCCCCCCGGAAGTTTCGGAGGGATCAGGAACGTTAACGGCCGGTTACTTTTTGTTTTTCTCGTAACGGCTGCGGAATTTATCGATACGGCCGGCGGTATCCACCAGCTTCATTTTTCCGGTATAGAACGGATGCGACGTGTTGGAAATTTCCAGCTTCACCAGCGGGTATTCCTTTCCGTCTTCCCACGTGATGGTGTCTTTCGTTTCAGCGGTGGAACGCGTCATAAACATATAATCGTTCGACATGTCTTTGAACACAACGAAGCGATAGTTTTCAGGGTGGATTCCTTTTTTCATGGCTTTATTTTTCTGCCCGTATCCCGTACGGGGTCGCAAAGATAATAAGAGCCTCGTAATCTGCAAGGTTTCATCCCCCGTTTTTTCATTCAAAAAGCTGTATTCCAGCGCTATTCTTTCTTCCCGGAGGCTGATAACGCGGCAAAAATACCGGTAAAGGCAATAAAACCGGCGCTTTCCCCGTCTTAGCCACGAATATCTACCTTTGCGGCAATGCGTTTTGCGGTTTTTGCATCCATTCTCTTTCTGCTGTTTTCCGTTTCCGTCGGGCAGGGTTGCCGGAAAGACGTTCTCAACAACGATCCCAACGCCACGCTGTATTTTTCCAGCGACACCATTGTCTTTGACACTGTCTTCACCACGATCGGTTCCGCCACACGGCATTTCCTGG
>DASTSF010000388.1:0-8376 GCA_035760825.1 Bacteroidia bacterium | reverse complement strand
TCCGCTCCAGGTCGTCGATGAAAAGCTTTTCTTTCGCGGAGATGAACAGCACGTCGAAACCGGCGAATTCCTGCTGGATCTCTGCGATGTTCTTTTTATCGATCTTGTTCCCGACGATCACGAGCTGCGCGCCATGGATGTGCTTTTTCAATTCCTCCAGCGCAAGCTTCAGTTCCCCGCTGGTCATTTCGCGCACGTCGAAAAGATAGATGACGATGGAAGAGGCTTTCATCTTCTCCACCGAACGGGAAACGCCGATGGATTCGATCACGTCTGTCGTGTCGCGCAATCCTGCTGTGTCGATGAAACGGAACAGCACGCCGTCGATGACGATCTCGTCCTCGATCGTGTCGCGCGTGGTGCCGGGAATTTCGGAAACGATCGCGCGGTCTTCGTCGAGCAGCGTGTTCAGCAATGTGCTTTTCCCGGCGTTCGGCTTGCCGACGATCGCCACGGGAATGCCGTGCTTGATCACGTTGCCGAGCTCGAAGGAATCGACCAGGCGCTGGATGAGGTTCTGGATCGTGAACAGCAGCTTTTTCAGGTCGTCACGGTTGGCGAACTCCACGTCTTCCTCTGAAAAATCCAGCTCGAGCTCGATGAGCGATGCGAAGTTCACGAGGTTTTCGCGCAGCACTCTGATCTTGTCGCTGAAGCCGCCGCGCATCTGCGACATCGCGAGCTGGTGCGAAGCGGCAGACTGCGACGCGATGAGATCGGCCACGGCTTCCGCCTGCGACAGGTCGAACCTGCGGTTGAGGAAAGCGCGCAGCGTATATTCTCCGGGCTGCGCCAGGCGCGCACCGTGACGGATGAGAAGGTTGAGCAGCTGCTGCTGGATGTAAACCGATCCGTGGCAGGAAATTTCAACCACGTCCTCGCCGGTGAACGAATGCGGGCCCCTGAAAAGAGTGACGAGCACTTCATCCAGCACGATTTCTCCTTCCATGATCAGTCCGAAATGAACGGTGTGCGATGCTTTGTCACGAAGATTTTTTTTCTTCCCGTTCTTGTCGTGGAAAAGTTCTTCGGTAATGGAGATCGCTTTTGGGCCGGAAAGACGGAGGACCGCAATGGCGGCAGTGCCGTGTGCGGTCGCCAGGGCTGCGATGGTGTCCTCGCGGTTGGTATTCATAGGTGCGAACTAAGGTAGGAAAAAGAGGTTTTCCGCAGCGGGAGAGCTGAACCGGTTCAACCGCGGGATTTTTATGCCGTACCGCGTTCTGACTACCTTTGGCGCCATGCGGCCGGTCTTCTGCGTTCTGCTGTGTTGCCTGTTTTTTTTGTCGTGTGCAAAAAAAAGCGGGTCATCGCACGCCGCTGTCAGCTGGAGCAGCGGTGTCGCGGGTCTTCTGCGGGATACGGCGCATGTCGGTCCTGTCTATGATTCATTGCGCCGGGATGTTTTGTCGGCGAAGAACGATACGCTGGCGATCCGCGCGCTTTACCAGCTGGCGGAACATTCTTCCGCCGACCGGCTGCTCCGGTTTGCTTCGGAAGCAGGGCTGCAGAGCGAACGCATAGGTTACGAAGCCGGCCGGATCAACGCCGTTTTCTTTCGCGGCGTATACCATTACAAAAAATCAGCTTATGACTCCGCGCTGGCCTGTTACGATTCCGCGCTCGTAATGGCGCAGCGCGCACACCGTCTCGACATACAGGCGGCTTCGCTGGCGCGCAAGGGAGAAGTGTATTACATGGAAGATGAGGACGCGAAAGCGTATGATTGCCTGGACCAGGGTCTGATCATCGCGCAGCTATCCGGCGATCATCACACGGAAGCGTTTTGCCTGGGTCACATCGGGGAAGTGTTCCGTATGCAGGACAAGAACGAACAGGCGCTGGAATACTACGGGAAAGCCATGAAGATCGCCACCGCCCGGAACGACCGGGAGGTCACCAGCTATTGTCTCGGCTCGATGGGCGATGTTTTCCGCTCGCAGGGAAATTATTCGAAATCGCTGGACTGTTACCAGCAGTCGCTTGCCATTGCCCGTCAGCTCGGTGCGAAATACGACGTCGCGTACGCGCTCAGCAGCATCGGCGACGTGAACCGGCTGCTGCAGAATTTCAGGGAAGCGATCGATTACTACCTGCAGGCGTTGGACAGTTTTCGCGAGCTGAACGACAACACGAATACCGGTTACTGCCTGTCGAGCATAGGCGATGTGTACCGGATGGAGAATGATTTCCCCAATGCGCTGAAGTATTCACGGGAAGCCGAACAGTACATGCTGAAGACAGGCGACAAGCTCGAGATCGCGAATTGCCTGAGCTCGATCGGCGCCGTTTTTTCCATGCACAACGATTACGATTCCGCGCTGAAGTACCTGCAGATGTCGATCGATACGGCGAAAATAAGCAACGACAAAAGCACGATGGCCTACGCGACGCGGAACATCGCGGATATTTATTTCCGGATGGGAAAGCAGCCGGATGCGCTCCGTCTCGGAGAACAGGGCATGCAATTCGCGCAGGAAACGCGGAAAGCCATGGAAATAAAAGGCGCGGCCGAGCTGCTGTTCCGCATTTATGAAAAGAACGGCGATTACAAAAAGGCGCTCGACATGCACAAGCTGTTCGTGCAGTTGAAGGACAGCATCAACAGCAACGACCAGGTGAAAAAATTCGCTGCGGTGAAGTACAAGGCCAAAGAAGAAGAAATGAAAGCCGGCGAAGCGAAGAAGGATGCCGAATACCAGGCCGAAAGGATAAAGCGCCAGGAAGCGCTCAACCGGCAGAAGACGATCGCCTATGCCGTAAGCGGCGGACTGCTGCTTGTTGTCGTACTTGCGATCGTTATTTTGCGGAGCCTGCGGCAGAGCAGGAGAGACAAAGCCGCGATCGAACAGCAGAAACACCTCATCGAGGAAAAGCAGAAAGAGATCCTCGATTCCATCACGTACGCCAAACGCCTGCAGGAAGCTATCCTGCCTCCGGGTAAAATGGTGAAGGACCTTTTTCCCGAAAGCTTTGTCCTTTACCTTCCGAAGGATATCGTCGCCGGCGATTTTTATTTTCTCGAAACATCCGGCAACAGCATTATTCTTGCCGCGGCCGACTGCACGGGACACGGCGTTCCGGGAGCGATGGTGAGCGTGGTGTGCAGCAACGCGCTGACAAGGGCCGTGCGGGAATTCGGTATTGCCAGCCCGGAAAAGATCCTTGATAAGGTCAGGGAGCTGGTCATTGAAACGTTCGAGAAAAGCGAGGACGAAGTGAAAGACGGCATGGACATTTCCCTTGTCTCTGTCGACCTGCAGCAAAAAGAGCTGAAATGGTCGGGCGCGCACAACCCGCTCTGGTACCTGCGCGATGGCGCGATGCATGAAATAAAAGCGAACAAGCAGCCTGTAGGGAGACAGGAAAATTCTTCTCCTTTCACTGCGCATACGATCGATATCCGGAAAGGAGATATCTTTTACCTTTTCACGGATGGCTTCGCGGACCAGTTCGGCGGACCCAAAGGGAAGAAATTCCGTTACCGGCAAATGGAAGAGCTGCTGATCTCTGTTTCGGATAAAAAGATGGAAGAGCAGCGACAGCTCCTCGAAAACGCTTTCCGGGAATGGAAGGGAGGTCTCGAACAGGTCGATGATGTCTGCATCATCGGCGTGAAATTCACCTGATAATCTGGGGTCTTTCGCTTAACTTTACTTCTCAAACCGAAAAACATGAAAAAGATCTTCTCCATTGCATTGCTCATGCTGATCGCCGTAACCGGCTTTTCACAGGAGCTGAGGAACAGTTCCGGCTCCTACTGGGGCCAGGTGGAAAGCGACGGCACCGTGCGCAACAGCAGCGGAAGCTACCGCGGAAAATTCGAATCCGGCGGTGACATACGCAACGCATCCGGGTCTTATGTCGGCCACATCGACAGCGACGGGACGATCCGCAATGCGTCAGGAAGCTACATGGGAAAAGTGGAAAGCGACGGCACCGTGCGCAGCGATTCCGGCAGCTACCTCGGGAAGATCGAAGACGATGGCGACGTCCGCAACGATTCCGGCAGCTATGTCGGTTCCGCAAAAGGAGTGGACAAAGCGCAGGCGGCCTGCCTGTTTTTCTTTTTTAATATGGAAACGTGGTGAGCAGCGGAGCGGAAAAACAATTTCTCGAAAACGCGTTGTTTGAATTTTCACGGATGAAAAAATCCGGCGATGCCGTTTTGTCGAGACTGAATGAAAAAGAAATTGATTTTTCTTTTTCTGCAAATGATAACAGCGTGAGGGTGATCGTCCAGCACATGGCGGGGAATTTGTTGTCGCGCTGGACCGATTTTCTCACCTCCGACGGCGAAAAAAGCTGGCGTAACCGCGACGCGGAATTCGAAGCGCAGGCGCTGGCAAAAGCGGAGCTGGTTGAAAAATGGGAGGAAGGATGGAAAACGCTTTTCAGCGCGTTGGAAAATCTCACGGAAAAAGACGTGCTGCGCGAAGTCACAATCCGCAATGAAAAGCTGACCGTGATGCAGGCGATCTTCCGGCAGATCTCGCATTACGCTTATCACACCGGGCAGCTCGTGCTGATCGCGAAACACATCCGCGGGGAGGAATGGCAGTCGCTTACCATCCCGAAAGGAAAGTCTGCTGAAGCCGCCGGGAAAGGAACCTATCTTTCAAAGCCCTGAACGATTTATGATGCAGCCTCTGCTGACCTATGCGCTGATCGCCGGTACGTGCCTGATCTCGCTTATGAACATGAACAACCGCGAGTTCAAGATGCGCTTCATGTTCAGCGCGTATGCCATTGACAAGAACCGCGAATGGTGGCGCTTTTTCACGGGCGGTTTCCTGCACGCCGATTTCGGGCACCTGCTCTTCAACATGTTCTCGTTTTATTTTTTCGGAACGCTCGTGGAGCAGACATTCAAAATGGAATTCGGAATGGGGATCGGCACGCTGATGTACCTTGCGCTGTACGTGACTTCGCTGCCGGCTTCCAATATCTATACTTATTTCCGCCAGCGCGACAACCCTAATTATTTTGCGCTCGGCGCTTCCGGCGCGGTTTCTGCCGTTATCTACGCATCGATCCTGGTGTACCCGCTGCAGCATATTTTTATTTACTTCATTTCCGTGCCCGCGTGGATATTCGGGATCGTTTATCTCGGCATTTCATGGGTGATGGCGCGCAACAAATCCGATAACATCGGCCACGATGCGCATTTCTTCGGAGCGGTGTACGGCTTTCTTTTTCCCGCCATCTTCAATCCGTCGCTGCTCAGCAGGTTCGTTGAACAGATCGAAATGTTCTTCCGTTTCGGAGGAAATTTCTTTGGACACTGAACCTGAATCATTATCTTTAAAAATATGTCTTCATCTCCCGCGCCGGTACTTCTTTTCAACGGAGAGCAGAAAAGTTCTTCCACGCCTTTGTTCACGTCGCATAACCGCGCGTTCCGTTATGGTGACGGTGTGTTCGAGAGCATGCGCGTGGCAGGCGGGAAGCTGGCTTTCTCTGCGCGTCACCTGAAACGCCTGATGGCGGGAGTGAATCTCCTCCAGCTGCGGCTGCCGGATAATTTCGTCTCAAAATCGCTCGACGACTGGTGCATGGAATTGTGCAGGCTGAACGAACTCACGGGCGGTGCGCGTGCGCGTCTTTCCGTGTTCCGCAACGACGGCGGCTATTACAACCCGCTCACCAATGAAGCGTCCTGGCTGCTCGAGCTGTGGCCGTATGAAACGGAAGCCTATTCGCTGAACGATAAAGGACTCGCCATCGAGCTGTACCAGGACATCCGCAAGCCGGTGAACAAGCTCTCCGGCATCAAAAGCTCCAATTCGGAATTATACGTGCTCGCTGCGTTGTACGCGAAATCGATGAACGTCGACGACAGCGTGCTCATTAACCAGTCGGGAAATGTCATTGAAGCGACCGGCTCGAACCTTTTTGCCGTGAAGAACGGCGTGCTGTACACGAGCCCCGTTTCGGAAGGCTGTGTGGCCGGTGTCATGCGCAGCGTGATCATGGATATCGCGCAGGAAAACCGTATTGCGGTGTATGAAGTTCCGCTCCCGCTGAGCGTGCTGCTGAATTCGGACGAAATATTTCTCTGCAACGCCGTCCGCGGAATCCAATGGGTGGGAACATACCGCGCAAAAAGATATTCCAATGCGATGGCGAAGAAGCTGATGGAGCTGATCAACAAAAAAGCGATGCCCGGAACGGTATAGGCTCAATCTCCCGAAGCCGTGATCAGCCGCGAGCGGTAATTCGTGAATATCCTCGATTTCGAAACAAAGCCGATGTAAACGTTATTCTCCACCACCGGCAGGTTCCACGCGCCAGTTTCATCGAACTTTTTCATAACGCGCACCATGTTCTCATCGGGCTCCACGATGGCCGCGGGGGGACGCATCAGCTGGCGAACGGTGACGGCGTCGTACTTTTCCCTCTGGAACATGATCTCGCGGATGGAATCGAGCATGATGATGCCTTCCAGCTCGCCGTATTTCGTGACGACCGGAAAAATATTGCGGTGCGACTTCGCCACGATGTCGACGAGCTGCCCGAGGTTCATGTCGGGCTGCACGGGCTGGAAATCCGTTTCTATGATCTTGCGCACTTTCAGCGTGCTGAGGATGTTCCGGTCTTTGTCGTGCGTGAAAATATGTCCCTTCTTCGCCAGCTTTTTCGTGTCCATCGAGAAGGGCTCGAAATAACGTACGAGCGAATAGCTCAGCGCGGAGACGATCATCAGCGGGATCATCAGCTCGTATCCGCCGGTGATCTCGGCGATGAGAAATATTCCCGTCAGCGGCGCGTGAAAGATCCCCGTGAGCATGCCGGCCATGGCCACGAGTGTAAAATTCGCCACCGGCAATGTCGTGATGCCCGTCAGCGTGATCCCGTATGAAAAAATAAAACCGAGGTAACCACCCACGAAAAGAGAAGGAGCGAAGTTGCCCCCGTTCCCGCCGCTGCCGATCGTCACCGCGGTTGCGACGACCTTGAACAGCATCACCACCGTAATGAAAACAAGTATCCAGATGGGAGAATGTATCGCCGTGCCGAGAATGGAATCTGCCGTCAGCAGCGACGTTCTCCGGTCGGCGAGGTATTTGATGGAATCGTAGCCTTCACCGAAAAGCGAAGGAAGAAAAAGGATCAGCACCGAAAGGATGAGTCCGCCGATGATCGCATTGGGGAAAGGGTTCTCGCGTTTCTTTTTGAACAATCCTTCGATGCGTGGAAAAATGCGCGAGTACATCACGGCGCCCACACCGCAGAGCAGGCCGAGGATCATGTACCACGGAACGTTGTGGTAATCGAACGGCTGCCGGAGGTTGAACACGAAAAGTATTTTTTCGTTGAGGATGATGCGCGAGCAGAGCGCGCCGGCCGCCGCGGCGATCATGAGCGGAATGAAAGCGGAAATGGTGACGTCGACCAGCAGCACTTCAAGCGCGAACAGCACGCCGGCGACGGGAGAATTAAATGCCGCCGCGATCCCGGCTGCCGCACCGCTGGCCAGGAGCAGCGTGCGGTCTTTGTACGTCACCTTATAGGTCTTCCCGAAATTGGAACCGATCGCCGAACCGGTTGTCACGATCGGCGACTCGAGACCGGCGGATCCGCCCAGGCCAACGGTGAGCGCGCTCGTCACGAGATGCGAATACATCTGGTCGCGCGGCAGGTTGCTCGATTTTTTCGCGATCGAATAAAGGATGTTGGCGTTCCCGCGGCCCAGCTTCCCTTTGAGGTGAATGCGCACGAACAGGACGGAGAGAAAGATGCCGATCAGCGGCGCTGCGGCGTAATAAATATTGTGGCCCTGCCTCGCATAGCCGGTGATCCAGCCGTGCAGGAAATGCACGCAGACTTTCAGCGCCACGGCGGAAAGGCCGGCTGTCAGCCCGACGAGTATGCTGGAAAGAATAAGAAACTGTTTTTTGTCCAGCTTATCGTGCAGCAGCTCGATCAAACGTTCGGGAACTCTTAAAAACCTGGACACGCCGCAAAAATAGCAAGTAAACGCATTGACATTGACACGGGCAGGGAAAGGGGATCGGGAGGTGAAGTAATAAGCCGGGGAAAACTGGAAAAAATCCCCGACTTACACTTCGAAAAGCATCAGCAGCACCTGGCTGATGCGAAAAAAGGAGTACCGGTTGATGCGAATGATTCAATCCCCGCTTATCTCTTCCCGGCAAAAAAGCGCCCTCCGGAAAAACTTGATTTCGAGGGGGGCGCTGTCAGGTTAACCAAACTATTCGGGTGCAATTTTACTTACAGGCATAAAAATTATTATTGACTAAAGTCAATTTGGTCGCTTCGCTATGTTTTATTTTTGGGCATGGCTTCAATCGCTTCCCGCTTCAATCTTAAAAATGAAAGTATTCTCCAGTCGGTGCCTTCCGAGGTCAAGAA
>DASTSF010000387.1:0-4116 GCA_035760825.1 Bacteroidia bacterium | reverse complement strand
TGAAATCTTCCGTATATGTTCTCATCCACAGGTAATCGAACCGTATTCCGGCTTCGAGGGTGAGTTTTTCGCTGTTCCATTTTTCGAGTGCGAACGCTCCGCCTCCGTAATTCCTGTAATTCGGAAGCAATGCACGAAAATCCAATCCTTTATAAACGTTCCCCTGGGTGATATAACTCAACCCTATGCTTCCTGTAATGTGATGAACCGGCTTATGCTCCCAGATGAGATCGGACGTATGGGTGATGAGTTGGAAATACGAATCGGGAATATTCTGATCGACTATCGACTGGTTATAGGAAACATCTTCGCTGAACTCCGAACGTTTGTTTTCCTGCCGGGCGAATGTGTAGGTCAGCTTTCCCGCCTTTTTTAAATCAATAAAACCTTCGGCTTTGATCGTATTGTGGTGAACGACCTGGTATCCCCGTTTGATATCGTAAGAGAATACAGACGGCACTACCGGCTGCGGACTGTTGAACAGGAAAAGCAGATCACTGAGATTTCCCACATGAGAACCTGAATAGATACCGATAGTTGAATTGAAGCTGCTGTAAAAAACCTTTGCTCCGAAATTTGCGTGCGAATAAACGAGCGATCCTGAATAATCGTTTTCTTTTAGCGCGGTATTCGTAAGATAATAATGAGGCGTACTGAAACTTCCCGCCTGCCGCATCGTTCCCTGAACGCGCCAGCTCAATCCCGTAAATTTCTTTCCGAACGCTCCTTCCATCATTCCGGACGTGGCTCCTGAGCGGCCGTTGCTGGCCCCGACAAGATTAATATCTCCGCGCAGGCACCTTGCTGCCGGCATGGCTTTCGGTTCGACAAGAACGACTCCCGCGATTGCATCCGGACCATAGCGTATGCTGGCCGCACCTTTGATGACGCTCAGCTTCGCGGCAACAAACGGATCGATTTCCGGGGCATGATCCGCTCCCCAGTTCTGGCCTTCCATACGGATTCCATTGTTCATGATCAGTACGCGGTTGCCGTACATCCCATGAATCATCGGCTTGGAAATTGACGGACCCGTTTGAATGCTGTTCATCCCTGTTATTGATTTCAGCGATTCAGCGAGTGTCAATCCTCTTGTCTGTTCGATATCTTTCCCGGCCAGATCGTTCCGCTGAAGGCTGACGACGTCCTGGTTTTTAATCTTATGGTCCCTGACATCGAAAACCTTCAGGTCACCGGAAGGAAGCATATCGAAAACAACCTGCTTCTGCTGCGGGATATATAATGAAGTATCTATCGTGATAAACCCGACGAAAGAAATACGAACGTGATGGTCGCCCGGGCAGATACCTTCAATCCTGAAATAGCCTGAATCGCTGGCTGTAGCGCCCCTGTTTATGTCGCTTAAATAAACAACGGCGAACCCTACCGGTTCATGGTGCAATGAACACATGATCTTTCCGGAGAAGACGGCATCGCAGTTTTGCTGCGCCCTGGCATCGAAACCGGAAAGGCACTGAACCAGAAGTATGAACAAAAGGAAATAATCCACCTGCTTTTTCATCGCAAAAAGTAATTTGGAGTACTTGCACCCCGAACACCGAACGAACACGATCGTGTGCGGACGATGACCATACAGAAAAATTAAAGAGAACCTGAATATGCGAGATCAGGAAACAGGGGGAGCCCTCAGCAGAAATAAAGAGGTGACTGGCAGAGAATAACAATCCCACAAAGGACTTGCGGAAGTTATTTTGAAGTACAGGTTGTTTTTAGAACAAACATCGGCCGAAGAAATTCCGTCTGCCGGAGCAAAAATAAAATCGCAGATGGCACAGGAATGCATTTCACCGTGGAAATGCTTTTCTCCATTCGCCCAGCAATGGAAATCATCCCTATGGGCGAAATCATGCATCACTTTCCCCTCCAGCGCAAATAAAAAAACAGCCAGAAGGAATAAAGAAACCAATTGTCGCAGAGGCGATCTCATTTCATGTAAAGTTACGAATTATCCTGCACCCGTTCCCGTATCGCTTTAAACGGACTTAAACCGTGACCAATGGCGCCCGGCAGGGAGCAGAAACTTTCTCCTATGACGTTTACTTTAAAAAATCGCGTTAAACCTTTTTGATTATTGGATAACTTCGTGCCGAAAACTTCCTGCTGCGTAATTCTCTGCGCCCTTTTATTATCTCTCCGGGAAGCCTGCCGGGTCTGTTCAATGATGTTTCCATGAAAAAAATATTTTTCTGTCTTCTCCTGTTATTCCCGTTATGCATTTTCTCACAGAACAGCATAAGGGGAAAGATCACCGATGAAAAAACCGGTGAAGCGCTCGTTGGCGCCACCGTTTTTATTCCCGATCTGCATACCGGTGCCAGCACCGACACGAGCGGGCGCTTCATTATTCATAATGTTCCCGGAGGAAGTTTCCTGGCCGAGATCCACATGACCGGTTACACCGCGAAAGCCATCGTGCTTTCCTCGAATGATTCCGCCAATTACATCGTGATCACACTTTCGCAGAAACCGACGGAAATGCGCGCCGTGGTGATCACGAGCCCATCCGGTTCCACCGACCGGCAGACAAACCCCGTTCCCACGGTGATCGCCGGACGCGACCATCTTCTCGCCGGTTCATCCACGAATCTTGTCGCCGGAATCTCGAACATTCCCGGCATCAGCCAGGTGAGCACGGGAAGCGCGGTTTCCAAACCGGTGATCCGCGGTCTCGGCTACAACCGCGTTGTTGTTCTGCGCGACGGCATCCGGCAGGAAGGACAGCAATGGGGCGACGAGCACGGAATTGAAATTGACGAATTCGAAGTCGACCGCATCGAGATCATCAAAGGTCCGGGCAGCATCATGTACGGTTCGGATGCGATGGCGGGCGTCATCAATTTCATGACACCGAAACCGGTGGACGACGGAAAATGGTCGGGTGAATTCATGACGAATTACCAGACGAATGCGAACCTTGCCGGGCTTTCTTTTTCCGAAGCCGGGAATTTTCACGGTGTGAGCTGGATGACGAGATACAGCCAGAAGAAAGCGGGGAATTTTTCCACGCCGGTCGACGGGCATGTGCTGAATTCCGGTTTCGACGAATACGACGCCAGCGGTTTCCTCGGGCTCAACCGGAAATGGGGTTATTCACGTATCAGCTTTTCCACGTTCAACCAGCGGATCGGCATGCCGGAAGGCGACCGCGATTCGCTGGGGATTTTCACAAAGGAAATACGCGTGGACGATTCCACCACGACTTTAGTTTCCGTTCCGGAAAGTGCGCGGAAAGGATTTGACAACAGCATCCTCACACCATTTCAACGCATCAATCACAACCGCGTGGTGTGGGACAACGCGTTTTATTTTGCGCATTCGAAACTGACACTGACAGGCGGATGGCAGCAGAACCGCAGGCGTGAATTCGGCGATGTATTTTCTCCTGATGAAGCCGGGCTTCACTTCCTGCTGACTACGGCCAACCTCGACGTGAAATATTTTTTCCCGGCCGTCAGGCAATGGAGCATTACGTCCGGCGCGAGCGGGCAATTCCAGCAGAGCAGCAACCTCGGAACGGAATTTCTTATTCCCGCGTATTCGCAATACGACGCAGGCGCTTTCGTTTTCGCCAGCCGGCATTTCGGAAAATTATTTTTCAGCGGAGGTGCGCGCGCAGATATGCGCCTGCTGAACGCCTCGGCACTTTACCTCGACGCGAACGGGAATGCCGTTGACGCAACGAATTCCGTGATGACGAAGTTCGATGCATTCTCGAAGAATTTCTATGCCTTCTCCGGCAGCCTGGGTTTATCGTATCACATTTCCGGTAAATCGGTGCTGCGCGTTAATCTTTCGAAAGGGTTCCGTGCGCCGAATCTTGCCGAGCTCGGTGCGAACGGCGTACACGAAGGGACATTCCGTTATGAAAAAGGGAACCACGCGCTGAACCCGGAGAACAGCTACCAGCTGGACGCCGGCTTTTCCTGCGACGCGGATCATGTTTCCTTCGAGCTGGACGGGTTTTACAACCGCATCACGCAGTACATTTTTCTTCAGAAAGTGAATTCCGTTTCCGGCGGCGATTCCATCATCGATCCTGCGGACCCTGTTCCGCTGTTCACATTCGTGCAGGGAAATGCGGCGCTTTACGGAGGC
>DASTSF010000386.1:0-6647 GCA_035760825.1 Bacteroidia bacterium | reverse complement strand
TAGATCATCGGCTTGTCGTAGACGGGCATCAGCTGCTTGCTGACGGCGAGCGTCAGCGGGTGAAGTCGTGTGCCGGATCCGCCAGCGAGGATGATTCCTTTCATGGAGGGTGCTGTTTTCGGTTTTGCGTTTCCCGGCGCGGGTTCTGGAACGCGGCGTTCAGGCCAGGCTGAAAACCGTGAGCCGGGAATAGCTATTCATGGGAGTGATGATTTTTGATCTGCAGCTTTTCCGAGTCAATGTCTTCCTCTTCGTCGTAAATATCGATCAGCGGCTCTTTCATGAAAGCGCGCGTGGCCGTACGTTTTTCGAGCGAAAGAAGAATGCTCGGAAGCATGATGAGGTTCGTCAGCAGGGAAACCATGAGCGTTATCGAAAGCAGGATGCCCAGCGCCACCGTTCCGCCGAAGCTCGACAGCAGGAAAATGAGGAAGCCGGCGAAGAGGATGATGTTCGTGTACACCATGCTCAGTCCCGTTTCGTAGATCGCGCGTGAAACCGCTTTCGAGGCTTTTGATGCGGAAAGCTTGCGCAGCTGGTGACGGTATTCGGTGAGGATGTAGATCGTTCCGTCGGATGCGATGCCGAAGGCGATGGAAAAAATGAGAATGGTGGACGACTTGAACGGAATGCCGAGATAGCCCATGATGCCGGCCGTCATCACGAGCGGGATAAGGCAGGGAAGTTTCGAAAGCACGATGATCCACACCGAACGGAACAGCACCATGCCGAGCAGCAGGATGAGCACAATGGCGATGAGCAGGCTCACGAAAAGATGGTGCAGCATGTAATGGAAGCTGCGCAGGAACATCACGGAATAGCCGGTGATGTCGACCTTGAACTGGGAAGCCGGGAAGAGCGAATCGACCACAGGTTTGATCGCCGCAAAAACTTTTTCCGAGCTGTCCGAGCCGATGTCCGCCATCTGGAAGCTGATGCGCGTGAATTTATGCGTGCTGTCGATGAACGCATCGAGCATCTGCTGCTTGTTGCTCACGGTTCCGCTGTAGTCGGCCAGCTCTTTCAGGTCGAGGTGGTTGTTCGGAAGGCGGTACGCTTTCGGGTTCCCGTTCTTCAGCGCCTGGTAGGAAAATTTGAGTCCCTCGACAATGGAAACAGGACGTGAAAATTCGGGCCGCGACGAAATGGAATCCTGCAGGCGGTCGATGTTGTACAGCACCTCCCCGTCATGGTCGAAAAGATTTTTCGGCGCAAGCGAATCTTTGGAGTCTTTCACCTCGATCGCGATCTCGAAAGGAAGAACGCCTTTGAAATGATGCTCGAAGAAACGCAGGTCGGTGTAGATCGGGTCGTTCTTCGGAAGATCGTCGACGAGATAGCCGTTGAGCTTCACACGCAGGAAACCGAGCGCGCTGATGATGGTGAGGATGGTGATCGTAATGAAGATCGCGGGGCGGTGATGATGCACCAGCTTGTTGATCCAGTCGAGCAGCTTGTTGATGTTCTTCCCGCTGAGGTGCTTCATCTGTTTCGGTTTCGGCGGCGGCAGGAAGCTGAAGATGACCGGTGTGAGCACCAGCGCGATCATGTACGTTGTCATCACGTTGATGGCCGCCACCACGCCGAATTCGACGAGCATGGAGCTGTTCGTGAAATAGAATACGGCGAAGCCGATCGAAGTGGTGATGTTGGCGAGGAAATTCGACAGGCCGACCTTCTGCACCATGCGCGCGAGCGCCTTGGTTTTGTTGCCATGCTTCAGCAGCTCTTCCTGGTATTTGTTGATCAGGAAAATGCAGTTCGGTATGCCGATGATGACGATGAGCGAAGGAATAAGTCCCGTGAGGATCGTGATCTTGTAGCCGAAGAGGCCGATCGTTCCCACCGACCACGTGAGGCCGACGAGCACGATGATCACTGAAAAGAAAACGGCGTTGAAGTAACGGAAGAAAAAGAAAAGGATGAGCGCCGTGACGAGCACGGAGAGCACGAGGAAGAACGCCGATTCACCGCCGATCTTGCGCATGTATTCCGCACGAATCCAGGGCATGCCCGAATAGTGAAGCTCTTCATGGTATTTCTGCGCGAACTGCTGGGACTGCTCTCGTATCAGGTCGACGATGTGCGTGCGCCTGCTCGAATTCAGGTCTTTTTCCTTGAACGTAACCGCCATCACCGTTACGTTGTCCTTCCTGTTGATGATAAGCCCTTCGTAAATGGGAAGGCGCAGGATCTGCCTCTTCAGGCTGTCCACTTCCTCCTGCGTCTGCGGCCGCCGGCTCACGACAGGTTTCGTGTCGAATTTTTCCAGGCTGTCGTTGCGGACAAGGTTGTAGATCTTCGTGATCGACATCACGTTCTTTACGCCGTCGATCTGGCGTATGCTTTCCGTCAGGTCGTACCATCCCTGGAACTTGTCGAGCCGGAACATCGCCGAATCCTGGAAGCCCATGACCAGCACGGTTCCGTCTTCCCCGTAACGCTGCTTGAAATTCTCATACGCGATGTATTTCGGATCGTCCACCGGGAGGACGCGCGCATACACATACGAAAGCTCCAGCCTCTTGTACGCCACGACCCCCATGAACACGGTGACGCAGAGCATCACCACGAGAATGGCTATACGGTTCCGCAGAATGAAATGAGAAAGTTTTTCCCACATAAGCTTCGGGGACAGGTCCCGTTTTCCGTCAATGACAGACGAGGGTAAAAGTACATATTTCGGAATGATTTGCCGGAGCGGATTTCTTTAAAACCGCGTGCAAACCCGTTCCCGGCACGGTAATTTAAAAATACATGACCCGGGTTACATAAGGCGCGGAGCATTATGTACATATTTGCAAAATGATTTCTCTCGGGCAGCTTTTTTTTGTCTTCCTGAAAATAGGTGCAACCGCCTTCGGGGGAAACGTGGCGCTGGTGGCGGCGGTGCGAAAAGAGCTCTGCGAAAAAAAGCATTACCTGAAGGATGCGCAGGTGCTCGATTTCATGACGCTCGGTAACCTCATGCCCGGACCGCTTGCGGTAAATGTCGTGGCCGCCATAGGGTATACGTTGCGCGGAATGCTGGGTGCGATCGTCGCGACGATCGCCGTGCTGATCCCTTCTTTTTTCCTTGTCAGCTTTCTCGCGGATATGTATTTCCGTTACGGCTCCTCGCCGGTGGTGAACGAGATATTCTCCGGCCTTCTTCCCGGCGTCTGCGCGATCATCGCGGCAACGGCCTGGTCGCTGGCGAAAAAAAATATTTCTTCCGTGCTGCAGGTGGGCATTGTCGTTCTCGCCGGTGCGGCCATTCTTTTCTTCCACGGTTTCCTCACCACGCTCGTTATTATTGCTGTTTCGGGTCTCCTCGGACTTTTCCTGATCCGCAAAAAAGAGGGCCCGGAATTCATGGGTCCGCCGAAAGAAAAATATTCACCCTGGCCGCTCGTCGCTATGACCGTGCTCGTGCTGGCCGGCATCATTCTCTGGCTTATTCATCCCGAAGGAGAACATGCCCAGAAAACACGCCTGCTCGGGCTCAGCTTCGGCGGGATGAGCGTGACGCTTTTCGGCGGCGGCTACGTTTTCATTCCCGCGATTGAAAAAGTCGTGGTGGGCATGCACCACTGGGTGACATCGAAGGAATTTGCGGACGGGATCGCGATGGGGCAGGTGACGCCCGGACCGATCTCCATCAGCGCTGCATTCATCGGCTGGCGCGTGGCGGGATTCCTGGGCGCGCTTGTTTCCACTGTGGCGATATTTTTTCCGCCGGCATTCCTGATGGTGGTTGCGCAGCAGTTTGTCGACCGCGTGAAAAAACATCCCGTGGCCGAAGCGGTCTTTTCCGGTGTGCGTCCCGCAGTGATCGGGATGATCGTGGCATCGGTGTATGTGCTGTCGAAATCTTCCCCGCTCGACTGGCAGGCGTTCTTCATTTTCGCGTTCGTGCTTACGCTTTCCGTCTGGAAAAATGTCGATTCCGCCCTGCTCATCCTCGCTTCGGGATTTTTCGGATGGGCGCTTCATCTCTTCTGAGAAGCGTATCTTTGCGCACTGCGCCGTCAGAAATAAAAATTTCATTTTGAGATCCATCCAGTTCATAGGCACGCAGCGTTCCGGTTCGAATCTTCTCCGTGTAATGCTGCACCAGCACCCGCTTATCTGCGCACCGCATCCTCCGCACTTCCTGCACATCCTGCTGCCGCTCGTTTCCATGTACGGAGACGTGAAGGACGATGCTAACTTTTACAGCATGATCGATGATGCCTGCACGCTGGCGGAAACCAACCCGGTGAGCTGGAACCTCGTGTTCGACCGCGACGAAGTCAGGTCGCGCGTGCGCGTGCGCACGCTGGCGGATGTTGCGCGTGTGCTGTATGAAATAAAGGCGGAGGCGAAAGGTTCCGGTTACTGGTGCTGCAAAAGCATGGCGAACGTGCATTACATCGATAAGCTCGGGGAGGCCGGTATTCGCCCGTTCTTCATTTATATTTTCCGCGACGGGCGCGACGTGGCGCTTTCGTTCCGCGGAACGGTGATCGGGGAAAAACATGTTTACCATCTTGCGCAGCAATGGAAAAAAGAGCAGGAGCTTTCGCTGGACATCTGCGCAGCGGCCGGTCCCGGAAATTCAGCGATAGTGCGTTACGAGGAATTCATCAGCGGCCCGGAAGCGGCATTGAAAAACATCTGTGCGCGCATTGATGTTGCGTACGATCCGCGCATGCTGGCATTCAACGAATCGGATGAGTCGAAAGAGACGGCTGCGTCGGGCGGGATGTGGAGCAACGTGGCCAAACCGGTGATCCGCAGCAATGCGGGAAAATTCAGGAGCGGGCTTTCCGCTGAGGATATCCGCATTTTTGAATCCGTGGCGGGCGACATGCTCGGGCGTCTCGGCTACACGCCGGAATTTCCCGCAGAAGAGCGAAGGTCCTTTACCGAAAACGAGATGTTTTTTTTCACGGAAGAAAACCGGAGGATGAAAAGAGAGGCGAAACAAAACGCGTCGCCGTCCGATATCGCGCACCGGGAAAAGCAGGAGACCTTTATTGCCTCGCTGAAAGAAAAATACACGAACTACGTCAACACCCTTGCCTGAAATGAAGCGAACAGCCGCATTGCTTTTCTTTTTTGTAGCACTAAACGCGTTCGCCCAGGTGACACCGTTCTCGCTGAGCAAAGTGGTGATCCGCGAGCCGTTTATTCCTTCCTCGCCCATCCTTCCCGTTCCCGGCAGCAAGCTGAATTACACGCAGGTCATGTTCGAGCATCCCGTTACGGAAAAAGCAGTGTATTACGTGGTGAATGTTTTTTCGGTGAATGGAAAAGACACCGTACCGTTCGTCAGCGTAACGGACAGCACGAATGCGACGATGATCAGCGGTTTCGGTTTCGGGAAAGAATACGCGTGGAATTATGTTTCGACCGGCGCGAAGAAGAAAAAGATCGCAACGTCGCCTTGGTATGGCTTCAGCATACTTCCGCTGCCGGAAGGCAGCCGCATCCGCGTCGTGAAGAATGATTCCGCAAAAACGCAGGGCGGGCTCGTTTCCTTCGATTATGCCGAGGTCATCACCGGCCGGGACGGGAAGCCTGTGTGGTTCCTGCCGTCTTCCGGGAAAGGCGATTTCGTGCGTGACGATGAAGTGCGTGATCTCCGCATTTCCAAAGCCGGGACGTTTACGTTCATAACGGAAAAAAATGCTTTCGAGGTTTCCGTCGACGGGCGCACGATGTGGAAAGCGCCGCAGAACCCGCGCGACACGTCGCAGCATTACCATCACGGGTTCGAACGGCTTCCCAATGGAAATTTCATGGTGATGGGCAATCACGCGGTGATGCGGAAAGTTCCCGGTGATTCGACGTACGTGCGTATTGTTTTCGGAACGGTGGAAGAATTCGACCGCTCGGGAAAAATGGTGTGGAAATGGGAAGCGGAAAATTATTTTACCGATGCAGATATCTTTTCACGCAAAACGCCCGACGGGAAGCCGGATGTCTCCACGCACATGAACGCATTCAGCGTCGACGACAGCATGCATTTCGTATACGCGGGCTTCCGTGACATGAGCCGCATCGTGAAAGTGGATTACCGCACAGGAAAAGCCGTGCAGGCGTACGGGAAACGGATGCCGTCCGGCGAAGCGAAATACGCCAACGGGTTTTACTGGCACCAGCACGATGCTTCCATCCAGCCCGACGGAACGATCGCTGTTTTCGACAATGATTCCATCGCCGATCCGGGAATATCTTCGCGCGTGCTCATTTTTTCACAGCCGGCATCTCCCGGCGATTCGTGCCGCATCGTCTGGTCGTTCCCGTGCAGGTTCGATTCGCTCAGCGACGGCAAAAGTGAAAAAGGCGGGAACATCGACCTGCTTCCCAATGGAAATTACCTCATCAACATGGGCTCGCTCAACCGCTGCATCGAGGTGACGAAAGACGGGAAAGTGGTGTGGGATGTGTTCGAGGAAGGACTTGCGCCGGACAAAGTAACGTGGGGGCCTTTCCGCCAGTACCGTTCGCATTGTTATTCTTCGCTGTATCCCTGCTATTTCACATCGAACATCAGCGGGAAAATTTCTTCCACGATCCCGCTCGTCATCAACAACGAAGGAACGGAAAGCGACAGCTACATCGTGGAATGCAAACAGAAAGACGGGACATGGATGAAGGTCGCCGGGACGCAGCAGGTC
>DASTSF010000385.1:0-2919 GCA_035760825.1 Bacteroidia bacterium | reverse complement strand
CCTTCCCGGGTTCGCGCACATGAATCGCCGGCCACCCGAACACGGCTTTCACGATGCCGTTTTCCGTGTGAATGTTCACCCGCTTGGAAGGAGCGATGAGATGATCGGAACCGCCGTTCCTTCGCAGGTAAATAAACCCGTCTTTGGTGATGTAATGAACGAACCACGAAATTTCATCCGCGTGCGCTTCGATGACGACTTTGTACGGGGCACCGGGATTCACAATGCCGACCGCCGTTCCATAGGTATCGACGAAATAATCATCGATATAGGGCCGGATGTAATCGAGCCACAGTTTCTGCCCGGGCGATTCAAACCCGGTGGGTGAAGGATTGTTGAGGTAACGTTCGAGGAAAGCGATTTCGTCTTTACCCAATAGAGAAGACTTTTTCGCAGCGCTTTTGGTTTTTGCCATAAATGCTCAATTGGACCTTAAAGATACTTATTAAGCCGCGTCTCACCCAAACGGAAAAAATTAGAATAAAATATCCGGAGGAGCCCGTAAAAAGATCGGAACATCGGCCTGAATTTTGTTATTTTAGACGGACAACACCGTACACCAATGAAAAAACTGTTACTCGCCCTGGGCCTTTTCATGGCTTTCAGCCGTATTTCATTCGCCCAGGATACCGTCAAAGCGTCCACGCTGCCCGGCGCCCCGGAAGCAGAAACGTATTACAACAGCGGCGTTACCAAGTTTAACGCCAGGCAATACACCGATGCACTTTCGGATTTCAACAAAGCCATCGAGCTCAAAGCGGATTTTGAAAAAGCATATTTCCAGCGCGGACAAACGCGCGTTATGCTGGTGATGAATACCGGGGCTATCGAGGATTTTACGAAATGCATCGACCTTAATCCCTCGGCCGATTACGCTTACTTCGCCCGCGGAATGGTGAAGGAAAGCGACGGGGACCTGGCCGGCGCTGCAGATGATTATGCCAAAACCATTTCGCTCAATCCGAACCACGATAAAGCGTTCTATCATTCCGGCGATATCAAGTTCCAGAATAAGGATTATAAAAATGCGATCACCGATTTTGACAAAGCCATCCAGATTAACGCAGGCGATGCGTATTACTGGAACGACCGCGGAAGCGCCAGGCGGGAATCCGGCGACCTCAAAGGCGCTATTGCCGATTACCAGCAGGCGATCAAGGTAAATCCCGGTCTTCCGTTCGTCTATAATAATCTCGGCAGCGCAAAACGGGAGAGCGGTGATCTCAAAGGTGCGATCGAGTCGTATACGACGGCAGTGAACATGAAAACGGATTATTACATCGCATATAATAACCGCGGTTATGCCAAATACCTCGACGGGGATTACGACGGGGCCATGGTCGATTTCAACCAGGCGATAAAGCTCAAGAATGATTACGCGTATGCGTATGTCAACCGCGCGGCTGTGCGTTACAAGCAGCGCGATTATGCCGGCGCCGTGAAAGATTGCGACGAAGCGATCCGCCTTAATGCGAATTACGGGGAAGCCTACCTCAACCGCGGCATCGCGAAAGAAATGCTGCGCGATAATTCCGCCTGCGACGATTTTAAGAAAGCCGCCAACCTCGGTATTGCGGCCGCCAAACAATATTCCAACGACTGCAACTGATCTTTCAATCGCCTACACTCCCATGAATAAAAAATATCTTATCGCGCTTTTCGCCCTTTCTTTTTTCGCAGTGCGCTGTTTTGCCCAGACCAACGTTGATTGGGACGAGAAGAATTTTCCGGACCGTAAAGCCTACAAGGAAGCAAAGAAGCATTTCGATAACGGCAATGATTATTTCAAGCAGGGACAGGATATCCAGTCGTCCGAGCTGAGCCGGTTTATCGATAAGAATCATTACCTGCCGAATGGCATCAACGAGCTGGGCGGAGCCGGGTCGGAAGCATTTCACCTCGCGCTGGATGAATACCTGCAGGCGAAAACAGTGAACCCGAACAATGCGCTGATGAATTTCAGGATCGGCGTCTGCTATTACAATAATTCCGCGCAGAAGCTGATGGGGCTCACGTACCTCGAGCTGGCCGAGAAGCTGAATCCTTCTGTCGACCCGATGCTGCAATATTACCTGGGCCGGGAATATCATCTCAGCGCGAAGTGGGATGATGCGATCACTGCGTACCGTTCTTACCTCGCCACGCTGAACGGCGATCCGAAAAACAACCGTGACAAGATCGCGGATATGAACCGTAAGATACAGGAGTGCATCAATGGAAAGGAATTCCAGAAAAATCCGCAGCGCGTTTTCATCGACAACATCGGGCCCACGGTCAACACCAGCGATCCGGAGTACACGCCCATTATCACCGCCGATGAATCAACCATGCTTTTCACGTCGCGCCGTTCCACTTCAACGGGCGGACAGAAAGACCCGGATAACCAGTATTACGAAGATCTTTATCGCACGGATTACGTCAACGGGCAGTGGTCGCCCCCGGTGAACATGGGCAAGCCGGTCAATACGGATGACCACGATGCAACGGCCGGAATTTCTCCCGACGGACAGAAGCTGTACATCTACCGCCCGACGCACGGCGGAGATATTTATGAAAGCATTCTGAAAGGCGACAAGTGGACGGACCCCGAACGCATGAACAAGAACATCAATTCCGACGGGCACGAATCATCCGTATCGCTTTCGTATGACGGGAAAAAACTGTACTTCATCAGTGACAAGGACGGCGGTCTTGGCAACCGGGACATCTGGGTGTCGACGATGGATGCCAAAGGAAAATGGGGCGAATCAGCCAACATCGGCGCACCGATCAACACGATGTACGGTGAAGAAGGTGTGTTCGTCCATCCCGACGGGAAGACGATCTATTTCAGCTCGCAGGGACACAATTCCATGGGCGGCTACGATATTTTCAAATCCGAATTCAAGGATGGAAAATGGGGTGAGCCCGAGAACCTCG
>DASTSF010000384.1:0-2847 GCA_035760825.1 Bacteroidia bacterium | reverse complement strand
GCCGCCGCCGCAGTTACCTGTTCCGTCGGAACCGCCGTTGCCGCCGCGCGCATCGATCATGCCGCTTGCGCCGATGATTATGCCATTGCAGGAAGAAATGGAAATGTACCCGCCGCCTGCTCCGCCGCCGCCGCCGCCACATGCATATCCGCCGGAACCGCCGCCGCCGCCTGAGCCCGCGTCATACGGGTTGATCTGCGCGTTTCCGTAAGGAGATCCGCCGAATCCGCCATTCGTGCCGGCGGTGTCACCATAGGTGCTGTATCCGCCGCCGCCACCGCCGCTCCACTGCATGCCTGCGCCGCCCGAACCTGCGCCGCTTCCTGCAACGCCGTCAAGCGGGCCAACGCTGGCAGAATACACCCCATCGCCGCCCTGCTGTCCGCCTGCGACGCCGAGTCCGCCGGCACCCGCCATGCTGCTTGTTATTCCGGGGCTGCCGTCATCGCCTTTTACGGTGATCGTGCCCTGGATATTCACAGCACCCGAGCAGTAAATAACGAGCGGCTGCGGACCGGTAACAGTCACCGTTACGCCCGTGTCGATGGTGAATGATGTGAAATTGTAAACGGCGCCGGGAAGCTGCACGTTCGACGTGGCTTCATAAATACTGTCGGCGCCCGTTCCGCACAGCGTGCATTGCGCGCCTGCGAGAACCGGGAATAAGAAGGCTGCTGCGCCGCAAAGCGCTGCCAGGTAGTTTTTTTTCATAGAGCGGATTTTGGTTATCGTTACAATTTAGAAAAATTTCCCGTGAACAGGAATTTCAGAATTCGATCTTCAGCTGGTCCGGAAGCAGGCGGAAACTTTTCCGGTGATGCTCGGTCGCACCGAACTTTTGTATGGCGTCGCGGTGTGCTTTGGTGCCGTAGCCTTTGTTTTTTATCCAGCCGTACTGCGGAAATTTTTCATGCAGCGCGTCCATGAGATCGTCGCGGTAGGTTTTCGCAAGAATAGATGCGGCCGCAATGGATTTGAATTTCGCATCGCCGCCGATGATGCAGGTGTGCTTTATTCCTTCGAACGGCGTGAAACGGTTCCCGTCGATGAGCAGGTGCTGCGGAACGGCGGAAAGTTTTTTCACGGCGCGGTGCATCGCTTCGAATGATGCGTTGAGGATGTTGATCTCGTCGATCTCCTCCACGCTTACACACGCCACCGCCCAGGCGATGGCTTTTTCTTCGATCAGCGGGCGCAGCTCTTTCCGCTGCTTGTCGGAAAGCTGTTTCGAATCGTTGAGCAGCGGGTGACGGAAATCGCGGGGAAGAATGACGGCCGCAGCGAAGACAGGTCCGGCGAGGCAGCCGCGCCCGGCTTCATCGCAGCCCGCTTCAGCGAGTTTTTCGTGGAGAAAGCCGCGCAGGCTCATCTGGCGTTCACTGTTTTTTCGATGGAATCCCAGAGGAGCGACGCGGTCCTGTCCCAGGAAAATTTCTGCCGCTGCACTTTCGCTTTTTCAACGAGGGAATTCCGCAGCGCTTCGTCTTTGTCGAGACGAGCCAGCGCATCCGCGATGCTGTTTTCCGAGAGCGGGTCGGCGTATAACACGGCATCACCGCCCACTTCCGGCATGCAGGAAACATTCGCCGCCAGCACGGGAACATCGCACGCCATCGCTTCCACGATCGGTATGCCGAAACCTTCGAAATACGGGACATACGCCAGCGCACGCGCAGCGCCGGTCACTGCATGCAATTCATTTTCACCGAGGCGGCCGGTGAAGACGATCTCTTCTTTTGCGCCGCTTTCGTCCACGGCTTTCTGCAGCGAATCGTATTTCCAGTAATTCCCGCCGGTGATGACGAGCTTTGTTTTTGTTTCACTGTTTTTCCGGAACGCCCCGAACGCGCGCACGAGGCGTTCGAGATTTTTCCGCGGGTGCAGCGCACCGATGTAAAGAAAATACGGTGCCTCATTCGTGTACTTTTTCCGCACTTCTTTTTTTCGCTCTTCACCGAGCGGAACAAAACCGGCTGAAGCGCCGTTGTAAACGACGTCGATTTTTCCCGGGGAAATTCCGTAGCGGGTTGCGATATCGTTCTTCGAAAATTCGGAAACCGTGGCGATGCGCGCCGCCTGCTTCGCGAACAGGGGGAATTTTTTGCGGTACCATTTCGAATACGACGCGGGCATGTCCTGCGGGTAATGCTCAAAATTCAGGTCGTGGATGACGGGCAGGCATTTCGTTTTCGTGTTCAGCGGAAGAAAACCGTCAGGGGAAAGAAAAAGATCGGGCTGCAGATCGCGCAGGACGCCTTTCACGGAAACATTGAACCAGAGGTTCCAGAGCCACGGACGTCTTGCGGGCGGAAGAAGCTTCACGGGTGTGATGTTTTCCGAAAAAATGAAGTCTTCGTGGATGTTCCGGTCGAAAAGGAAAACGAACTGGTCTCCGGGATGCGATCGCGTAATGCGGATCAGCGATTCGTAGGCAAACCGCCCGATGCCGTCTGTTTTTCCGTGAATGAGGAGGCGCGTGTTGACGACGATGACCATGCCGCGAAGGTAGGAGTTTGGATGGGAGGAAACGATTCAAATGCCAGACGGCAAATGCAGGGCCCGAAACTGAAAAGTTCTTTTTAACACAGAGAACCACGGAGGCCGTTTCACAGAGGAAACACAGAGAACAACGGTCAACGCTGTTCAGGCCCGGACAGTCCGAAACCTGGAACTAATAACCGTTTTAACCACGAAGAGCACAAAGCATTTTCACAAAGCGCACGAAGGGAAACGAAGACAATTCAGTTTCAAAGTTGGAAAGTTGAAAGGTTGTAAATCAAAACCACGAAGTACACGAAGCTTGTCACAAAGTGCACGGAGGAAAACAGGAAACGGTCAACGCTGTTC
>DASTSF010000383.1:0-7880 GCA_035760825.1 Bacteroidia bacterium | reverse complement strand
AAAACTACTGAGATGATGAAAAGAAGCGGCTTCGTCCTGCTGGCGCTTTTACTCTTACAGGTGGAAATGCATTCGCAGGCTGCGGTGAAATCGTTCCGCGGACTTTCCCGTCCCGAAAAATGCTGGGTGGCTGCGCATCCGTTCATTGCGAAAAAGGCCTTCCGCTGTTCCGTTGAAGCAAGGGCCGTTTCGGATTCCATTGGCAAAACCGGCACGCTGAAAGATGCGGATGGCGGACAGCTCGACGCGTTCCGGCACACCTACTGGATGGCGTTGCTCGTGCAGGAAATTTCCCCGCGGAAAGCGAGGAAGCTCGGTGAAGCGCATGAAAAAGGGAATTACCTCGGCTTTAAAAAAGGAAAACAGGAAGATAATTCCCGCGCCGACTCGATGGCGTGTGTGATGGATCTCCGCAACAACGAAACGGGAATTCAGCTGGGCACAGCATTCGGAAATGACACATCAGCGACGAAGAAATCACTGGTGGATTCGGTTGTTGCCTCGGTAAAAAAAGGGAATGCGGTTATCCTTTCGAAAGACGCGAACGGAAATTACCTCGACTGTGAAGGGAACCGCATTGATCTCACGCTTTACGAGAAGAAATGGTACGTTCCCAAATGCCTCGTAAAGTCGGACCAGCTAAAATAACCCGGATAAGTCCGCAATTCCTCGTCAAGCTTTCGCTGTGAAATAATTATCTGCGAAAGCGATCAGCTGGTTCTCCGTCATTTTATCTGCGCTTTCCACACTGATACGTTTTCCGTCGAAGGATTTATTTTCCATCAGCAGGTTGAACAGTTCGTCTTTCGCCGTTCCCGGACCGAAAAGAAGAATGTTTTCTGCTTTCACCAGGCGGTCTTCGATCGACTTGTAGTAATCCTTCAGCTCATTCCGGAGACGGTTATGCTTCCCGTATTCATTGTTCGAAATACGATTTCGTCCGAAATCGGCGACATCGTCTTTCTGGCCGGGCTCGCGTTCTTTCCGTTCATAATCCGATTCAACGGATTCGATCATCCACTGATCATGAGAAGGAATGACAAAATGCGCAATGTGATGGTCGAACCACAACGCAATTGTTCTTTCGGGCAGGTGTTTTGTTTTCATGAAGTAAAAATATTCCGTGCCGCCCGGCGGGTGCATGAGGAAAATCAGAATGGGCCGTGATCTTTGTTGTCCCGGAAAGTAACGCTATAGCATTACACAAAATGAAGGAACCGCGAAGCCCCCAAAGCCCACAGCACAAGTGCAGGCAGTACCGCTACGTAAAATGCACCGATTAATGCTGTACCACCAGTGGTTTCACATTCACGGACGTTCCCGTGGTCATACGCACATAATACATTCCTGCCGCCAGGCCGGAAACATCCGCATGCACGGAATAATTTCCCGGCGATTGCTTCTCGTCGCGCAGGTTGCGGATCACGCGGCCCAGCTCATCGAGCAACTGGATCTGCACTTCGCCATCTTTGTCCGTAGTGTAAGCGATCGTCAGCTCATTGCCTGCCGGGTTCGGGTAAACGTTTATGCCGGCGGAAGAGATCGTCGCATTTTCATGCACGCTGACGATATCATTCACGCTCGTGAGGTGCGTGGAAAAAATTCCATGCGCGTGCGTGGCAAGTACAACAAGCCCGTCGGAAATACGCACATCGGTCATGTCGCACACGATCGTGCCGATAGTTTGATCGCCCTGGCGTGTCCATACGGTTGCGGTTCCGTTCAGCGTGTCGGTGGCGTAAATGCCCGTGCTCGATGAAACGAGATAGATCATGCCGTCGCTCACCGGCAGGAACGACGCCCACCGCAGCGATGGCCCGTTACCGCCGCCCGAGACCACCTGTTCGAGGTTACCCGCAACTTTCGTCCACGTGGTTCCACCGTCTGCTGAATAAAACAAGCTGTACACCTGGTAGTTTGAAAACACCACCATTACCTGGTCGGCATCATTGGGATTGACAGCCACGCAGCTCACAAAACCGGATGAGGGGAAGGACGTCGGCGTTATGTCGACCGGTGTAGGCGTGCCGGTGTTCGCGTTATCCACGCGGTACACGCGCTTCAGCTCTGTTCCGTAATACACGCGGTTCGCGGGAGTTTTGCTGACTGCGAGAGCGGTGATGTTCACGTTCGCCACAGGAACGGAATCGTTCCACTTCACCCAGTTCGTGCTGATGGAATCCCAGTTGCCGGCCATGGGAATTCCCGCGAGGTTATCATTTCGCCACAAATATTTTCCACCGGCGAGATACATGATGTTGTTGTTGTTCGGATCGATCACGAACGGGTTGATGAACTGGTAACCTTTTCCGCCGATGGGATCTATGCGTGCGAAAGAAGTGACGTTGCCGCTTCCGTCGAGAAGCGCCCGCATCATTTTTCCGTTCTGTATCGAGAAATAATACGCGCTCTGGTTATCGGCGATCGCGCAATACGAACCGTCGCCGCTGCGCGGAGAAACCCATGGCGTCGTAAGATTGGTTGTGTTCGTCCACCAGCTTCCGTTGTCCTGCGCCCCGCCGATGACGATGTCGTTCCCGGGTGTGGCGTGGTCGACCGCGACCGTGTAAAACATCGACGTGATGTAGCCGTTGTCGAGCGAAGTCCATGAGACGGTGCTCTGCGTACAGTCGGTCGTTTTGAAAATTCCGCCGTCGTTCGTGCTGAACATCACGTTCGGGTCCGAAGGCAGGAACGTCATCATGTGCTGATCAGGATGGTGATCGGGATAGCTGGCGATAACGGGCAGTGCGGAGTAAGGAAGATAACCGCCGATGTAGCTCGTGCTCGCAGTATCGTTGAAGCGGTTCGTGTTGCGGAAAATATTCGTTCCGCCGATGAAAACAGTGTTCGGATCATCAGGCTTCACACGCACGACAAGATCGTAGGAACCCTGCGCGTTGAAATCGCCGAACTGACCGAAATGCTCCGCCGAAGGAAGATTCGCGGAAAGATCTTCCCACATTCCCCCGCTGCCCGTTCCGTCGCCGCCGAGATAAGTGTAGCGCCACAACACGTTCCATTCGATATCGCCCTGGAAATTCGTGTCGGGCATGCCGATCCCGTTCGTGTTGCCGAGAAAATAAATTTCATGCTCGTTCATCGGGTTGAAACCCATCACCACACGGTTGCACGCCGTATCGCCAAAACCTGCGGTGGAAATTTTCGACCATGTCGCACCCTTGTCGGCGCTGCGCCAGATGCCGTGATCAGGTCCGTCGGAACTCATCGTCGCGTAAACGATGCCGGAATCTTTTGTCACTGCGACATCGGTGAAGTAGGAATAATTGCTGAGGTTGCCGCCGCGCACCGGCGTCCAGCTTGTGCCGCCGTTCACGCTTTTGTACACCGCACCGAGACACGCCGTATAAACGATATCGTTCGCCGTGTCCGTTCCGTCAAGCGCGAGATCCCAGTTCATGTCCCAGAATGTGTCGAACGATTGCGGCGTGTTGGAAACAGTTACCGTGATGGGCGTCCATGTTGCGCCGTTGTCCGTGCTTTTCAGCATGCCGTTGCCGAGGTAATAGGCGCTGCCTCCGCTGGCAGATTGGCCGTACGCTTCTCCCGAACCTGCGTACCATGTGCTTTCGTGGCCCGGGCGCTTGTCCTGCTCGAGGCAGGTGATGCCGTGGTAAACACCGGGCGGCGTGACTTCCGTCCATGTGCTGCCACCGTCGTTGCTGTTCCATATTCCGCCGCAGGTGGTTCCTGCGATGAGGTGATTTTCATTCAGCTTGTCGATGCCGAGCGCGCGTGTTCTTCCGCCCACGTTCCACGGACCGCGCTCCGACCAGGTGGCCTGCTGCGCAGTACGTTCGTTGCTGCTGCCGTAGGTAACGGAACGGTCATTGGGAAGCGTCGCGGAATAGGCGAGCTCTTTTTCGCGCATGTGATCGGGAATGGTTCCGTCAGGACCCGCAAGGCGTTTGAATTCCCAGGCGTTCCTTGCTTCCGCGTCATCCTCCATAGGATCGCCGGGAGGAATAATTTTTTTCTTTTCCGGGTGGGAACAGGCGGAGATCAGTGCGAGGCAAATAAAGATCGCGGGAAAGCAGATTTTTTTCATGGCAGCAAATTTTGGGCAATGGTTTGTGTGGAAATCAAATTTAGGAAAAGCAGCCGACAGGCGAAGGGCAGGGGAGTGTGTTTCCTTAATTTAGCGCCATGCGGTTTTTAATTGCTGCGTTGATCTTCTTTGCGCTTTCATGTGGAAATAACAATGTCCCGGAACAGGAGCATGTGTTTGTTCTTTCCGGAAAGAAAAGCCTGGTTCCCGATTCTGCGAAGCAGCGTCTCCTGCGCATACTCGAAGGCGGATGGGTGAATGAAGATTACATTTCCGCGCTGGATGATCTTCACTCGCCCGTGAAAGCGGCTTCGGCCGGACTTCCCGAGCGGCAGATGGCGTTCGATATTTCGCATGTGAACGGCGACACGCTCGTCAACGGGCGCGGACGAATGGATTACGATGCGACCGAGCGTTTCGACATCGTATTTTTTATGAAGCGGGACAGCACGGTGGGCTTTCGCATCGGGGAAAATCCCGGTTACAACGATGAGCAGTATGCGCTGAATTATTCGTTCGAGAACAACGATACTATCCTGCTGCTGACCGTTTCCGGTGAAAAAACAGTAACCTACCGCTTCCGGCGCGTGTTCCGGGCTTTCCCGGAAAGCGATAATGTTACCATTACTGCTATCGAATATTTCATCAATGAAACGCTTTTCAACGGGAAATGGAAAAGCAGCGATGGGAAGGAAACCGAATTTCTGCCCGACGGGCGTGTGAAAAATTTCAAAGGATATAAACGTTATTCGGTTTACTGCGAAAAGGAAAATGCAGTTTCGCGCCCGGATGAGATCTCTTTTTACAACGACACTTCAGGCGTGACGTATGCCTACACCCTGATCGATAACGTGCTGAAATTTTATGAGCTGAAAGAATCGGATGACGGCATGGAGATCTCGAGAGGGAAGCTGGTGACTTCGATGGAAATGGTGAAGGCTGAATGATAAATGTTGAATGTGGAACTGCACTACAGGTATATTTTGCGCAGCTTCTCCGCTATTTCCAGCACGGCCGGGCAGACCATTGTGTTTTTCAACGTAAGATCGAGCACCTGGTGCATTTTTTTCCGGTCTGTGTGCGGGTACTCGCGGCAGGCGTTGGGACGCGATTCATAAACGAGGCAATAATTTTCCGCATCGAGGAACGGGCAGGGTGCGGAATTCAGAACATAATCGCCGTCCTCGTCGATATGCAGGTATTTCTCAATGAACGCACCCGGTTTCATGCGCAGGTGCTGCGCCACGCGCCCGATGTCTTTCTGGTAAAAAATGGGAGATGTCGTTTTGCAGCAGTTCGCGCATTGCAGGCAGTCGATGTGCTCAAACGCCTCTTCGTGGAAACGGTGCACATTCGCGTCGAGGTCTTTCGGCTTCGTGCGCTTCAGCTTCGCGAAGAATTTTTCGTTGGCCTTTTGCAATGATGAAGCGTCAATACGGAATTCGTTCAGATCCATTCTGCAAAGTTACCCGGCGGAGATGAAAAGGAGCTGTTCTTTTCGTAAATTACAATCTTAAATCCTGCCGCTATGAATAAAATTCTACTCTCTTTCCTGTTCGCCTCTTTCACGGTTTCCGCTTTTGCCACTGATATTGGTTTCACGGAAAACAAAGGCCAGTTCCGGACGGCCGGAACCAAAGATTATCCGGCAAACGTGCTTTTCCGCTCGTACGGGACCTCCGCCGCGATGTACGTGACGGACCACGGGATCGATTATTTTTTTACGAAAAAGGAAAAAACGTCGGACGATAATTCCGTTTCAGTGACCGGTTGGTCGCGGATCGGGATGACGCTCACCGGGGCGGACATCCGGAAAGAAAATATCGCAACGGAAGACCCGCTTCCCGGCGTCACGAATTATTACCTCGCGGATTGTCCGCAGGGAATTACCGGCGTAAGATCGTGGCACAAGGTGACGATCAGAAATATTTACCCGGGCATCGACTGGGTGCTTACTGCCGATAATGAAAAGGGAGTTTCACATGATTTCATCGTTCATCCCGGTGCTGACCCGGCGTTGATCCGGATCAGTTACACCGGTGAAAACCTCGGCGACATGAAAGCTTCGGATGCCGATCTTGTTTTTCCGACGGCTTATGGTTCGCTCAATGAAGGAAAGCTGCATGTTTATGAACAGGGCAGCGGCCGTGTTGTCCCGGCATCTTTTGATATTCTCCTCGATCTGCCCGGGTGCATGCGGAAATCGTCTGCCGCCCATGCGGAAGTTTCGTACGCAATCTCATCCTATTCCGTGAATGAAACACTCGTTATCGATCCGCCCTTGCAGTGGTCGTCCACGCAGGCGAGCACCAGCGCAGATTACGGTTATGCAACTATCGCAGCCGGTGACGGAAGTGGTGATGTGATCGTGACGGGCGCTTCAGACGGAACGGATTTCCCTGTGCAGAATGCTTACCAGGGACAGCTGTACGGTTTTGAAGACATGGTCGTTTTTCGCCTCGACCAGAACGGGAACCGCTTGTGGTCGACCTACTACGGAGGAACCGGCGATGAGCAGGGAAAAGGAATTGCGTCTGACGCGGGGGGGAATTGTTACGTGACCGGAAGTACAGGCTCGAACGATTTTCCCACGCTGAACCCGGTGCAGCCCGGCTACGGCGGTGGTGTGCATGACGTGGCGATGCTGAAGCTGAATGGCGCGGGCGTACGCCAGTGGGCCACGTGGCTCGGCGGACTGCAGAGCGATAACGGAACAGCGATCACCTGCGATGTGAACGGGAATTGCTTCGTCACGGGCTATACGAATTCAAGCGATTTCCCGGTGACGCCGGGAGCCGCGCAGACCGTAAAAAATATCGGTTACGACGCGTTCGTTTTCAAAATGAACAGCACCGGTGTTGTTCCCTGGGCAACATTTTACGGCGGCGATGACGATGATAAAGGACGTGCGATCGCGCTCGATCCGGGGATGACGGATCTTTATTTTACCGGCTCCACGCTTGCCGGCGGATTTCCCGTTACGGCGGGCGTTTTCCAGAACTCCAGCATGAGCGCCTACAATGCGGAGGACGCATTCATCGTGAAAATGGATACGTCGCAGTCCGTGCAGTTCGCTTCGTATTGCGGCGGTTCGGATGCCGATTTCGGACAAGGGATCGCGGTCGATCTCAGCGGAAATATTTTCATCACGGGCTACACGCTTTCGGCGAATTTCCCGGTGGTGAATCCCGGCGGCGGCGCTTATGTCGACAGCACCATCGGCAGTCTCGGCACGCACGACGCGTTTGTCGTGGAATGCAACAGCTCGGGCACGCAGCGTTTATGGTCGACGTATTTCGGGGGAAGCTCGCCGGACATGTCGTTCGCGATCGCGTACGAAGCTTACGCAGGAATTTATATCTGCGGAAATACGGCATCGACGGATTTTCCCGTGCAGATGCCGTCCGACAATCTTTTCTACCAGCCCACGCAGGGCGACGGCGGAAACTTCAATGATAAATTCATCGCCTGGTTCGGGCAGAACGATTCGCTCGAGTGGGCGACGTATTACGGCGGCGCGAATGATGACGAAGCGTTCGGCGTATGCACGGATGCGAACGACAATATTTTCATGGCCGGCCTGTCGAACAACGACATCGACGTTCAGAAGTTCGCACCCGGATTTCCGCTGGCCGTTTTTCCCGGCAATGAAACGCAGAACGATCTTTCTGTTTATCCCAACCCGGCGCAGCAATACATCAGCGTAACGGTAAATTCACAGGCGAATGAAAACCCGGAGTTTCAGCTGATGGATTTGTCAGGGAAAATAATCCGCCAGGCGGAAGCTGGACCGGCCGGACCGGGAAATGTT
>DASTSF010000382.1:0-4327 GCA_035760825.1 Bacteroidia bacterium | reverse complement strand
CGGAATGTATTCCGGCGCATAATGATAGTCGACCTGTCCCGCCGTTCCGTTATTGATGTACGTGGAAATTTTGTTGCCCGTCCGGTCGAAGACAAAAAGGTCCATCACACCGTCCTGGTTCAGGTCGATCTCGGAAAATTGCGCGAAGTTGACGCCGCCCGCCCATCCGAACATGCACGATTGGGAATTCTGCGAAACAGGAATGCTGTCGTAGCGGAAAAATTGCTGCTGCCCGGAAATTTCCGTAGCTGAAAAAAGAAGCAGGAGTGGAATGAGTTTCTTCATCGTATCAGCGGTTGATCACAAGCTTCTGCGTATTGGCAAAGCCGGAAGCGTCGCGTACTGTGCAGAAATAAATGCCGGGCGGAAGATCTTTTGTGTCTATGATCGTTTTACCGGCGACGATCTTTTCTTCGAGAAGAAGGCTCCCGGAAACGGAATAAAGAGAAAGTGTTTTCGGATCACCCGGCGTTACGGTCGTTCCGATCGTAAAGCTCCCGTTCGCGGGATTCGGATACAGCGAATACACCATGAATGATGGAAGATGCTCCTGCACGGAAAAATTCTGGTCGCCGAAGAAAAGAGAAATGCCTCCTGCGTAATTCCCGATGATAATATCCATCGTGCTGTCGCCGTTCACATCGGCTACGAAAGGAACGCAGCGTCCTCCTTCGTAATGACTCACGCTTAGCGAATCGGAGAGCGTGAAGTTTCCCGAAAGGTTGCCGTCGATGTTCGTGTAGTGAAAAACGTAGCCGCGTTCGCTGCCCACGTACATTTCATACGCCCCGTTGTGCATGAAAAGGCACGGTGCGCTGTAGCCGGTGATGAAACCGGTTTCCGTTACCATGATGTTGCCGAACATGTTCGTCACCAGTGTGAAATTCGGTGAACTGGCGGTGCCCGTATTCCGGTAATAATTCACGTTGCCGCTCTGCGCGCCGATCAGCAGGTCGAGCAGGCCGTCGTGGTCCACGTCGATGAGCTGCGGCGTGGCGTTCGAGCCGACATCGATGCCCATGTAGTTCGGCGTGTCGTAAACGAAGTTCGTGTCGCTGCCCGGGTCTTTCCGGAAATACTGCAGCTTCCCGTTCACGTCCCCGGTGATCATGTCCGCGTCGCCGTCCCCGTCAATGTCACCGAACGTCGGCGCAAAACCGGCAATGATGAGGCTGTCGGTTCCGTAAAATCCGCCGAAATCGGAAGAGACGAGCGAGAACATCGGCGCCGTGGAAGAGCCGATATTTTTATACAGCGCGATCGATGAGCGCATGACGCCGCTGGCGTCGGAATAACCGCGGTTACCGAGGAAAAGATCGGGGTCTCCGTCGTGATCGTAATCGAAAAAAACGGGATAGGCGCCTTCGCCCACGTCGATCATTCCGCCCTGGAGAAAATCGCGCTGCACGAAAGAAAGATGCACGGAGTTGTTCGTTCCTGTATTGTGGTAATACCACGAGCTGTTCCAGTTCTGCGAATTCGACATGCTGTTCGCGGAAAAGAGCACGTCCTTGTTCCCGTCATTGTCGACGTCGACGTGATAGCCGCATCCGAATGCAATGATGTTTGCCACCGTGTCATAAGCGGGATAATGGTCGTCAACGGAATCGCCGATCGCATAGGAGCTCGTTCCGCCGTTGCGGATGTAGTTGATATAATAGTTGGAAAGATCGCCCACGAGCAGGTCCTGGTCGTTGTCGCCGTCCGTATTGATGCACTCGAGGCAGGAACCGTTGTGCAGCATCGGGTTGTGCGTTACGTCCGGATTTTTTACGAGAGGCGGTTGGGGACAGGGCGTGTGAAGCGTGATCGTTGCGTCGAGCTGGCTTTCGGAATATTCACCCCAGCAGAGCGTGGTGAGAACATAGTTCAGGCTGTCCGCGTTCCCGTACATTTCCTCCGACATATTCTTGTAATATTCCACCTGGATGCCGCCGGTACCGTAATTGAGAATGTCGAGGTCGCCGTCGCCGTCCACGTCACGGATCGCGGGAACATCGATCCAGCTCACGAAAATTGCATCATACGTGGGCGGACTGTTCGGCGTAATGTCCGCCCGGACCTCGTTGGTGTAAACCTGGAAGGCAAGCCCGGTCTGCGTGGTGGAAACATTCCTGTACACTTTTACCATATTGGCGTTGCCGGTAAAAATATCCGACTTGCCGTCCCCGTCGAAATCACGCAGCAGGCACCAGTCTTTCATGCCCGGAAACGCAGGGATGTATTGCGGTGCGTAAACGTACGAGGGCTGGTTGGCCGTGCCCAGGTTAAGAAAAGTGGTGATCTTGTACAACGAGCGGTCGTAAACGAAAAGATCCATGATCCCGTCCTGGTTGAGATCGATATCGGAATACTGGCAGGAATTCATTCCGCCGGCCCATGCGTATGGCTGCCGGTGATTGCCTGCGAAAACAGAAACCGTATCCTGGCGCAGGTATTGTTGTTGTGAAAAAAGTGAGGCGGTGAAAAAAAGGAAAGCGGAAAGGATGCGTAATTTCATTTCAATGGGTAATGATGAGTTTTTTGTTTTTGCGCGCTCCGGCAGGATCGGTGACGGAACAAATGTAAACTCCGGGTGAAAGACCGGCTACCGGCACGGTTGTCCGCGCAGATCCGCTGACAGTCGTGTACACGCATTGCCCCGCGATGTTGAAGATGTCTATCCGGTTCCCGGAAGAGAAAAGCCCGTTCGGAAATTCGATGGTGACGAAATCGTTCGCGGGATCGGGGTAAAGATTGAAGCTGCCTTTTTCATGGCCCGCCAGCTCGCCCGTCGAAACATTGTTGTCGCCCATAAATATGGAAGCGCCGCCTGCGAAATTCCCGATGATCACGTCGTACAGCCCGTCCCCGTTGATGTCGTCGATGTAAGGCGAAAGCTGTCCTCCCTCGCGCGTCGAGATGTACATGGAATCGACGAGGTTGAACGTGCCGGAAAGGTTGTTGTCGATGTCGTCGTATTTGTAAATGTACCCGCGCTCGGAACCGACGAGCATTTCATACTGGCCGTTGTTCATGTAAAGACGGGGGACAGCATAGCCCGTATAATACGCGGGTTGCCGCACGTCAATTCCGCCGAAGAAATTGCTCGCCTGCGTGAATGCCGGCGCGGCGGACGTTCCCGTGTTGTGGTAATAATAAACGCGTCCCGCCTGGTTGCCGACGAGCAGGTCGACCTTGTTGTCATGGTCGACGTCGATCAGCTGCGGAACGGCATTGCTGCCCACGTCGATGTTCTGGTAAAAGGCCTGCGACAGAACGAAGTTGTCATCAGGACCGGGCATTTTTTCGAAATAGTACAATCGCCCGTCCGCTGCACCAACCAGCATATCCTTGTCCCCGTCTCCGTCGAGATCGGCGAAGCAGGGTGCAAGCCCTACAATTCCGGATCCGTTCGCATAAATGTTGGCGAAATCATTGGTGACCTTTGAGAATACGGGATGAGTGGAAGTGCCGGTGTTTTTATACAGCGCGATCTTCGAGATCAGCGGACCTGCAATGTTGTAGTAACCGAGGTCGCCGATAAAAAGATCTTTGTCCCCGTCATTGTCATAATCAAAAAATACAGGGTAACATCCTTCACCGACCTCTATCTCATTATCCTGGAGAAAATTATTCTGTACATACGAAGCCACGACGGAATCGTTGTCGCCGACATTCATATAATAAGCTATGCTGGCGTAATTGTCCGATGAATAACCGGTGTTCGGTGAAAAGAGAATGTCTTTTTTGCCGTCGTTGTTCACGTCGAGGTGAAACCCGCAGGGCATGATCTGCTGGTTGACCGGGACGTTGTACGAAGGGAAGGTGGAATCCACGTAATCGATCAGCGCGCTTTGCGCACTGCCCCCGTTATGGACGAAAGTGCTGTGTGCGTAGGAAATGTCGCCGATAAGAACGTCCTGGTCGTCATCACCGTCCGTATTGATGCATTCGAGGCATGAACCGGAATGCGCGGCCGAGTGCTGCGCGGAATATTGCGTGAAATCTTCCACGATCGGCGGATTGGGGCAGGTCACGCCCATGCTTATTGCTGCATTCAGCGCGTCCTCGGCAATTCCTCCCCAGCAATTCGATTCCACCTGGAAGTGAATGCTGTCGCACGTATGATAAAGTTCCATGCCCATGTTCCGGTGGTATTCGATCTCCGTTCCGGCGTTCTGGAAAGTCAGCACATCCAGGTCCCCGTCCCCGTCCATGTCGCGGATGGCCGGCACGTCCACCTGGCTTACATATAAATTCCCCGTAAAATGGCTGCTGTTCGGCGAACGGTCGGTAAGCGCCAGCGAAGTGACGAGCTGGAACTGGAGTCCGCCCAGCGGGGTGG
>DASTSF010000381.1:0-3190 GCA_035760825.1 Bacteroidia bacterium | reverse complement strand
AATTCTGGAACTTCGAAAATATCCGCCGCAACAAAGATGTGAGCGGGCAGTACCCGGTAGTGGCGTATGGCAACCAGTCGAACAACCAGACGGCAGCGATCGATCCCATCCAGACGCCGAACTTCTACGATCTCGATGCGTTCAGCTTCCTGCGCATCGAAGGTCACCTGCGCAAAAACAAGACCGACGTCATCACCGATCTTAATACGCAGAAAGCGAATTTCGATCTTCCGTTCAACGTAGTCGCCGTGCGCCTGCAGGGAACCTCGACACCCGATGACATTCTCGGTCGCTGCAATTTCAACGACCTGCGCTCGCAGTACGTTGCTTACCGCGGAGAAATGTATTGCTTCATCCAGCGCCTCTTCGATCATTTCTTCGAAGTGGTGCAGACCGACAGCACGGCAGGCATACCCGGTTCGACAAGCGTGAAGCCGCGGCAGGCGCCCAAATGGATCCGTTCATTGCTGCAGGATACCAACTCGCCGACGAGCCAGGGAAATTCTTCGGCGCTCTTCCTTCCCGCGTACTATGCATTGCCCGGCCAGCAGTTGCCGCACATCGCGCAGCCGTTTGTGTATTCCCCTACGCCGCTCTCACAGCTGATCTCGATCGACCTGAATAATTACCTCACTTCGCTGGCTTCACGCCTGACGCAGTTGGGTCTGCTGCTGCCTGACCAGCTCGACGATTTCGATTTCGGCGCCGACAACCAGCTGGACGTCGACAACAGCTTCATCGGTTCCTATATCGACGCGGTTTCGCTTTGCAATATCCTGAAAGCGCTGTTCAACGAGATCAGCGACCAGGTTACGCACAGCTCGAAGAATCGTTTTACGCAGGAACAGTATTTCATGTTCGGGCAATGGCTGAGCGAACAGATGTATTTCCTCAATGAATTCATCACCGACTGTAAGTACAACAAGCTCGCTGCGGTATTCTACGAAATGCAGTACCGCATCAATTACCTGCAGACGAACGATCCGACGGTCTTCTCGAATTTCATCACACGCAATCCCGGCATCATTCACGGAGCCGGAACCACGCCGGGCGGAACATTCGTTCTCGTTTACCCGGGTGCGACGCTGAATTTCTCCATCAAGGTGAAAGAACAGCTGGCAGCCGTTCTCTACGATATACAGGTGAAGGAAATACGCCGGAACGAATTGCGCGCGATACGCGGAAGAAGCATCGAGCAGAACACAGAGCTTATAAAGCTCGATTCACAGCTCTGCGATCTTTATGCTGTGCAGGTGCAGCAACCTGTGCGCCCGGTTTCAGCAGGCATCGCTATTTCCGCCATACCGGTGCAGCAGATCTCCATTGACCAGGACGAAGTCATCGCCGATTTCTGGCTGCCATATCTTTCCAACTGCGAATGCGAATGCGACGACATTCCCGCACCGACGACAGCACAGCTCGGGATTCCGGCCATCGCAATGCCGTCGTTCTACGAGTTCTTCCTCGGCGATTACGCGTTCGCGAAAGACATCATCACGAACACCTTCGGCTGCACGACACCGGCGCAGCTCACGATCGATATCCGGCCGAGCGTCAACTATACGCAGATCGATCTCAAGGAACCGAACTTCAAGCTGAAGTTCATCGTGAACGGGGACGTGCAGAACCGCGACATCAACGTGCTGAGCCGTTCCTCTTCCACCACCACGACATCGGCGAAAGGCGGCACCGTGCTCATCAACCCGGGCCAGTCGAATTACGACGTGTTCGTGTACACACCGCCGGCCAACTTCCTCGGAACGGATTCGTTCGAATACGTGTTCGAGCTGTACGACCGCAGCAACAACATCCTGCTGCATTCGAACAAAGCGAAAGTGACCATCGTGGTGACCACGCGCTGCAAGCCGGCCACGGCGGTCACCAACTCCGCCGCCGTATTCAATGAAGTTCCGGCTACCACCTGAGAAAAAAACATAATCACGTCACCGGATGCGTCAGCAGTCATTCAGTAAAGCATGGGTAAACAAAACCATATCATCAGGAAGCTCGTTATCGAGATCGGTTTGCCCACGCAGGAAGAAGCGTTCCGGATACAGAACCGGCTGACGGACGAATACAGAAGAATTATTCTTGCCATCATCGAGGAAATCCTCGACAGGCTGGTGCGTGAAGAGGAGATCATAACCGTTGACAGGCTCGAGATCGACCTCGGCCACGTCACGGCTGCGCATCTTTCGGAAGAAATTTCCCGCAAGGTGAAGCAGGAAATGGAAGAAGCGGTAACGAACCTTCTCTATGAATTGCGGTCCGGTTCAGCCGGAGCCGCCGGTATACGCATGAAGACTTCCCGCGGCGATTCCATCACTGTGCAGGCAAGACGGAGTCACACTGCAGAATCTTCACTGGAAACGCTCGCTTATTTTCTTGAATACGGGATCTTTCCCTGGTCGGAAGACCGGAAGAAAAAGCCTTCGCTCCGCGAAATGATCGGTGAGGCGCTTGAAAAACGCCCGGAGGAATTGCTGCGCATGCTGGCGCAGAGCGTAACTAAAAAACATGTTTTCCGGCGCCTCGCCCTGCAGTTGCCGGAAGACCAGCTGTGCTATCTCTGCGCAGTTCTCGGGTGCAGTTTCTCGGCGCAGCTTTCCCAGGTTTTTTCCGGGCTGGAGAAAATTATCCGTTTGCTCCTCCGGGAAATTTCGCGCACCGGAATACAGCTTCCTTTTCCGCCGGAAGGAAGTGAATTGCATTTCCGTATCCGGGAAGAGGCGTTGCGGTATTTCGCTTCAGGAGAAAAATGGCAAGGAGATCTTTTTCTTCCCGGAAAAGTAAGCGACCCAGTTGTGAAGTATTTCGCTGTGATGTTCTTCAGCATCATCGGCAAATCCGCGCTTGCAGTGAGTAAGCTTCCGGTGCCTCGTTCCGGGAACAGGCCCGGAGGAAAATCCCGGAAAAGAAACCCTGTTGACGGCAACTTTGCGAAAGAAATAAGCGAAGCGCTTGCTCTCTTTGCTCCTCGCGGGGAAAAGCAGACCGCGTCGAAAAGCAGGAAGAAAAAGAAGAACGCCGGCCGGAAAGCAGCACCAGGTGCAGAGGAAGAAAAACGTGAGGTTGCGGCTGAAGAAAAAAGCACGCCGCTGCAATACGCAGAAGAAGAAACTCCCCCGGCAGAGGTTCCGGCAGAAGATGGCATATACGTAGCTAATTCAGGACTTATCATCCTTCATCC
>DASTSF010000380.1:0-3867 GCA_035760825.1 Bacteroidia bacterium | reverse complement strand
GAGATCGGCAAGCTACCGCCGCAAGCCGTGGAACTGGAGGAAGCCGTGCTCGGGGCGCTTATGCTGGAGAAAGACGCGCTCACCGCCGTCATCGACGTGCTGCATCCCAAGATTTTTTACAAGGAAGCGCACGGAAGAATTTTCAACGCCATCCATAATCTTTTCCAGCGTTCAGAGCCGATCGATATCCTTACGGTCACGAGTGAACTGCGCCGCACAGGCGAGCTCGAGATAGTCGGCGGCGCCTATTTCATTTCACAGCTTACGTCGCGTGTGGCGTCTTCCGCCAACGTGGAATTCCATGCGCGCATCATCGCGCAGAAATACATCCAGCGCGAGCTGATCAACATCAGCAGCGAGACGATCAAGGAAGCGTACGAAGACACGGCCGATGTGTTCGACCTTCTCGACAGCGCGGAGCGGAAACTTTTCTCTGTCGTCGAAGGCAACATCCGCAAGAACTACGACAAGATGAGCTCGCTCATCAGCCAGGCGCTTAAAAATATCGAAGCGGCGCGCGACCAGAAATCGGGTGTGACGGGCGTTCCCTGCGGGTTCACCGATCTCGACCGCATGACGTCGGGCTGGCAGAATTCGGATCTTATTATCGTGGCTGCACGTCCCGCGATGGGTAAAACAGCGTTCGTGCTTTCGATGGCGCGCAACGCGGCGGTGGAATTCACGAAACCTGTGGCGGTGTTCTCGCTCGAGATGGCCTCCGTTCAGCTGGTGCAGCGTCTTATTTCCAGTGAATCGGAACTGCCGGCAGAAAAACTGAAGAAGGGACAGCTCGAGGACCACGAGTTCCAGCAGCTGCACGTGAAGATCGGCAAGCTTTCCGAAGCGCCGCTTTTCATCGACGACACGCCCGCGCTTTCCATTTTCGAGATGCGTGCAAAATGCCGCCGTCTCAAAGCGCAGCACGACATACAGCTCATCATCGTCGATTATCTCCAGCTGATGACCACGGGCAGCGAGCACAACCGCAACGGCAACCGCGAGCAGGAGATCAGCACGATCTCGCGTTCGCTGAAAAGCATCGCGAAGGAGCTGAATGTCCCGGTGATCGCTCTTTCCCAGCTGAGCCGTGCCGTTGAAACGCGCGGCGGCGACAAGCGCCCGCAGCTTTCCGACCTTCGTGAATCGGGTGCGATCGAGCAGGACGCCGACATGGTGCTGTTCATTCACCGCCCGGAATACTACGGCTTTACCCAGGATCCCGAAGGGAACAATACGGCAGGTCTTGCCGAGATCATCATTGCCAAGCACAGGAACGGCGCCGTGGGCAGCGTGAACCTCCGCTTCATCGACCGGCTGGCGAAATTCATGGACTGGGGCGGCGATCATCTCGGCGACAGCGGCGCAGGTTATTACACCAATAGCGGCGACGGAAATTACAACCCGGCAGCCGGCATCACACCCGCCGGTGATTTCATTCCGCCTTCCACGGGGAACATCATCCGCGGATCGAAGATGAACGATATCGAGGAAGATCCTTTTTGATCGACGATCTACGGCGCACGATTTGCGATCGTAAATAACGCAGGTACTTATGAGAATCCGGGCCGGGCTATTTTTCCAGGCAACGCGTTTTGACCGCGCATGATTTCGCAGCGCAATTTTCCCGTTTACGCACCTTGCATTTTTTAACAGCTCTCCAATGACCATTGTTTCGCCGGGTCTTTGTAACTTTAAAGATCATTTGGCATGAAACGCATTTCACTTTTTCTTTTCCTGTCCGGCTTCGCATTGCGGATGCATGCGGCGTACATCCTCATCCCGATGGACGACGCACAGAAAGATCACCTGAAAGCGTACGGCGTAACGTATTATGTTTTGCAGCAGGGTGGCGAGGCGCAATGGCTGCTGAATTACCGTTACGGCAGCTTCCTTTTCAAATACGATAAAGATTTTGAAACGCGCTGCCTCACACGCGGCGTGACCTACGAAACCATACCCGACGCCAAAGCGAATTCCATCCTCAGCGACATTTCGAGCCCGGACGTGAATGAAGATGCGGTGAAACTGGAAAAAGCGCCGAAGATCGCCGTGTATTCTCCGCCGAACAAACAACCCTGGGACGACGCCGTCACGCTCGTGCTCACGTACGCGGAAATTCCGTACCGTGTTATTTATGATGAGCAGGTGATGCAGGATTCACTGCTGCTGTACGACTGGCTGCACCTGCACCACGAAGATTTCACCGGGCAGTACGGAAAATTCTACCGCGGGTTTTCGCAGGCCGACTGGTACAAGCAACAGGTAGCGACGGACGAAGCGATGGCGGCGAAGCTCGGCTTCAACAAAGTTTCCCAGCTGAAGCTGGGCGTCTGCAAAAAGATCCGCGACTTCGTGCAGAACGGCGGCTTCATGTTCGCGATGTGCTCCGCCACCGACACGTACGACATTGCGCTCGCTGCAGAAGGTGTCGACATCTGCGACAAGATCTACGATCACGACCCGGCCGACCCGGACATGAACAGCAAGCTCGACTATTCGAAGTGCTTCGCGTTCCAGAATTTCAAGCTGAAAACCGATCCGCTCGAATATGAATTTTCCGATATCGACACCTACGAAACGCGCATGTTCAAAGGCGTGACGGAGAACAACGATTATTTTTCGCTCTTCGAATTTTCCGCGAAATGGGATCCTGTTCCCACGATGCTGTGCCAGGACCATGCGAACCTCATCAAAGGATTCTGGGGACAGACGACAGGTTTCGACAAGGCGAAACTGAAGCCGAACGTGCTCATCATGGGCGAGAACAAAGCGATCAACGAAGCGCGTTACATTCACGGTGATTACGGAAAAGGCATGTGGACGTTCTACAGCGGCCACGATCCGGAAGACTACCAGCACCAGGTGGGAGAGCCGCCTACAGATCTTTCGCTTTATCCCAATTCGGCGGGCTACCGCCTTATCCTCAACAACGTTTTATTCCCGGCAGCGAGGAAAAAGCATCTCAAAACCTGACGTCCCGGATGTCGGATTTCGGATGTCGGATTTTCTGCTGTCGTTGGGGATTTGAATTGTTTTCCGTTACCGGTTTCCTTCGCAGCCTTTTATTTTTCGTGCATCCGCGTGAAACGATCCCATGCTTCCCTGTATTAAAACCCGTCATTGAAAAACGCAAAAGCCTCCGGATCTCCTCCCTGCGTCTTAATTCTGTTTTCATAATCTCCGGGGCAAAAAAGAACCCGGTTGAAAACATTGGCAACCTTAAACGCAATATCGAATCCTGTATCTTTAATTAAACAACCCGTTATACCCTAAATCGTCCTCATGCGGTCCGCGAGTTCCAGAGCATTCCTGAAAACAACGGGAAGAGTTTTCCTTTCCCTGCTGCTGCTTTGTGCGGCGCAAAAAAGTTTTGCCCAGCACCTGTATATCGCGCATGATTTTGAAAACTGCGGCGTGGGATTGAAAGACAGCACGACGGGACAATGGGTGGTTCAGCCTACCTACGTGAACATCTACCCGCTGGGAAAATTCTTCAAATCGTTCGACGGAAATAAAGTGGGGCTGATCTCTCCCAGCGGAAAGCAGATCGTGATCCCGAAGTATGACAACATCTTTCCCAAGCGGGATTCCGCCACTCCCTATTTTACTTTTTACGATCACCGGCGCGAGGGACTGATCGACGACAGCGGGCGGGTCGTGCTGCCGGCGAGGTACAGCATTACCGTTACCTACCGGGACTCCGCCTTCGCCTTCCGCCGTCATGGTCGCACACGCCTCTACATGCCCGGCAAAACGCCAATAAAGATCCATAGTCATGGAGTACCCGAGTACATCGGCAACGGCCTGTTCATCGTCAACAAATCCTACCGGAAGTACGGGCTCATCGACAGCACGGGCAAAACGATC
>DASTSF010000379.1:0-7328 GCA_035760825.1 Bacteroidia bacterium | reverse complement strand
GCAGCCATATTTTTCATTCACCTTATTGTCAACACCGGGATGACCATCGGGCTTATCCCGGTGATCGGCATCCCGCTTCCGTTCTTCAGCTATGGCGGGTCGAGCCTCATCGGTTTCACGATCCTGCTCTTCATCTTCATCAAGCTCGATTCGCAGCGGCTGCTCGTGCTGCGCTGATCTTTCCGGGCAGGAAAGCTGTCTTTCACTTTAAACACGCGACTTGAAACAGCGGACCTGGAAAAAGAAAACGTGTACGTGGAACGTCGCGACCGGAAAATGAAATACCAGGATCGTCGTGAAAAAGGTAGCAGCGGGATCTCTCCGCCCGGAAGCAAAAAAGCCTCCCCGGGAACGGGAAGGCTTTTCGCACAAAAGAGTTAAGCTCAGAAATGTTTCGCGCGGTTGTCGACAACATTCGCGTCGTCTTTCAGCACTTCATTCGCCACGCCGTCGGCGCGACCTGAATAATTGTTCTGGAGAACTTTCGCTTTTTCACCGGCGATGTCGAGCAGGGGATCTGCTTTGGTCACTTTTGTCAGCGACACAACATAGACGCCCATAGAACCTTTGATCGGTGCGGAAAGCGTGTTGGGCTTAAGCGTTGATGCAACACCGACCACAGTGCCTTCGTAACCTGCAGCCTGGATGTAAGGTGCAGCGAAGCTGATGTTCACGGCGGGCATTACCGTCGTGCCCACGTTTTTCGCCCATGCGTCGAGCGTAGCGCCTTTCGCTTTGTTGAGCTGGTCAGTGAACATCTGTCCTTTTTTGATCTTGCGCGCTTCGAGCTGGCAGATGTCTTTCACTTCATCGAAGGGCTTGACGCCTTTGTTGATGATCTTCGTGAGGTGGCACACCACGTAGCGGTCGCCCGACTGGAAAGGCTGCGAAACGGAACCCACTTCTGTTTTATCGTCATACATCCAGCGAACGATATCGCGTGCGTTTTCAATGCCGCTGATGTACCGTGAATTTTCCTGGATCTGGTCGGCTTTCAGCACCTGCATGCTGTTCTTCTGAACGGCTGCGGTGAAGAGATCACCGGTGTTGTTCTTGCCGGCGAATTCGGAGGCTTTGTTGTAAACGATCCGGATCGTCTTTTCGGATGGCTCCACTTTTTTCTCGATCGCGATCACCTGCACTTTCGTGGTCGGTTTTGTGCGGTCGAGCACCTGGATGACGTGGTAACCGAACGACGTTTCAACGACGATGGTCGAACCAACAGGATTGTTGAAGCCCGCGTCTTTGAACTCCTGCACGAAACCGCTTTCATGGGTAAACCAGCCGTAGTCGCCTTTGTAACCGGGCGCGTCGGGTTTTGCATTCTGATCTTTGGAGCCCGGGTCATCCGTCAGTTTCCATACGAGATCTTCCAGCTTGGTGCGGCCGCTCTTCACGACTTTGAGAATACTGTCGGCGCGCATTTTCGCCTGTTCTTTCGTTCTGGTGATCTCCGGCCCCGCACGGTCGGCGCCTTTGTACGCAATAAGAATGTGGCGCACTTTGGCGGAGTCGGGTGAATTATCCTGCCCGACCACTTTGTAAATGTCGAGGTTGCCGCCCATGTTGAACGGTCCGAGAACATCGCCATTTTTTGCTTTCAGGAAAGCGCTGTCGGAACCGACCGGGAATTGCCCGGGGCGGAGGTATTTTTTATCGAACGTTCCGCTTTCGTTCATGCTCACTGCGAACATGGAATCATCGGCAGCGGTTTTCTGCTTCTGGAATTCGGTCACCATGTTTTCCATGTCCTTGCGCTGATCCGCGATGTCATCGGCGGAAGGATAAACATCGAACGCGAGGTATTCCATGCTGCGCATGTTGTCCGTCTGCTTGAACTTGTACTGGTGCTGGTTGTAGTAATCCATCATCTCGTCGTCGGTGACCTTGACGGTGGAGTCGGGGATCTCGCTGTATTTTTTTACGATGAAATTGAAATCGTATTTCGTGTTTTCATCCGCGTACTCGTGCTTCGCTTCTGCGGTGGTAACGTAAAATCCTTTGCGGAGGAGGTTGTTGTATTTTTCGCGGAGCAGCGTTTTGCGCATGTCTTTTTCGATCTGCACCCACTGCTGCTCGGTTTCGGCCGGCATCTTCGCGACGAAATCGCGGATGGCTTTTCCGCTGAGCTGCCCGTCAGGTCCCTGGAACTGCTGCATGATCTGTCCCGACTGGCGATCCTGGAAGAACTGCTGCATGTAAGCCGAAGGATGGTCGCTTGTCATCTGCTCGGTGAGCTCATCATCGGAAATCGCGATGCCGAGATCGTCGTACTGCGGTTTGTAAATGTACTGGTCGAGCAGCTCCTGCCATACGGCTTCGGAAAGCTGCTGCTGCTGCTGATCGTTCAGCTGCTGGCCATTGGACGCTTCGTCAAGACGCGTACGGAATTCACCGAGCGAAATGGAATGCCCGTTGATCTCGCCGACGGCGCCGCTGGACTGTCCGCCGAAAATTCCACGCTGGGAATTGAAAAGGTCGGTTAATACGAAAGCAAGGAGAGCGAGGAAGATAATTCCCACAAGCAGGCCGATACGGCTGCGGATTCTGGACAAGATGGTCATACTGTAATGACTTTACTGATTTTGAATAGGGGCACGAATATACGATTTAGCAGGGAATATGCCCTGCTAATTCAGAAAAAATAACGAATTAATACGCTGAGGTGCAAGTGTTTGGCTTTCGCCGAAAAATTGCAGGAGGTTATTGCTTTTGCTGCTCCTCTTCCTGTTTCTTCGCCATGCGTTCCATCCTGCGGTTGAACATCCGCCGCATATTGTACATGATGCCGGCGAAAAGCGTCAGCATCAGCCCGATCGATCCGCTGTCGGTGTCGTGGATGATGAAAAAATAAGTGGTGATCCCGATGCAGATGATCGCCAGGAAAAGCCAGGAATATTCGGTCAGGCGCAAATACTTTTTCATGGTTGTTTTTTGTCGGGATCTTTGAGTGTGAAGCTTCCCGTGATGTCCTTGATCTCGTAATTGGTGAATGACTCATCCGAATCGAGCCCGTTTCCCATCAGCACCTGGTCTTTCGTCGTGATCTTCACGAATGCGTCCGTGTAGATCCTGTGCTTTGCCTCGTCCCAGATAAGTTTTTCCGTATTCAGCTTTTCGCCTTTGATGTTCACCACGACAACATCGTTCCTCGCTTCGGTCTGCTGCTCGCGCTGTTTCCGTATGGCGTAGTTCGACGTGAGGTAACTGTTCACGGTTTGCGCATCATCGAAGAATTCAACCTTTACGCCTTCCGGCATTTCCGTGTACGGTTTGCTTCCCGCAAAATCCTTCACCTGCGGTGAAGTGATGTGGATCTTGAGCTTCGCGGAATCCGTGTAAAGCATGTCCACATCGTGCGCCGTCTGCACGGGCTGCCTGTCGTCGCGTGTGAACGCTTTCACTTTCGCAGGATCATTGGCACACGCATGCAGCAGGAAACATCCGGCGAAAGCAAAAAGCAAATACGTTTTTGAAAGAGACATGGCGCTCCTGCGCTAGTCGTATTTATAATGATTGAACCAGCGGTCGTTGATGGTGAGTCCCAGCGTCACGCGATAGAAATTTTCCTGCACGAGATTGTTCGACGTAGTGCCGCGCATACCGTATTCGAACGTCACCTGCAGGCGGGAAACGGGTTCTCCGATGTGCGTGTTGTGCGGAACCTGGAATGCGAGCGAAAGATTGGCCGACATTTCCGTCAGACGCGTGTCCATGAGATCGAGGTAGGTCTGGTAATACCTCACGCCTACACGGTACTGTCCTGTGCCCAGGAAATTTCCGCGTCCTGCCTGCTTCGGCTGGAACTGGAAGCCCGCGGTGACGCGCCGCGAATCTTTCAGGCCGGGATCCTGTCCCATGATAGTGGACTGGCTCCAGAGCTGCGTCATATAATCGGCCTGGAACACCCAGCGGAAATCTTTTTTCAGCGCGAAGCCGGCGCCATACATCGCGGGGATCACGATGCGGGAAGGAATGTTCGTGTTGTTGAACACCGTATCGCGGAATTGCTCGATGGTTCCGTACAGCTTGTAAGTCTGCGCAAGGATGTCGGAAGAAACATTGATGTCTGTCGGAAGCGAAAAAACAAAACCGACCGAAACGCGAATGCCCGGTTTGCGGATGAAAAGCTTTGCCGTGTCGGATTTACCGTGCAGCGTGTAGGAAAAATAGTTGCTGAAAATTTTCTTCCCCGTGATCACCGAATCAGGCAGCGAGTGGTAAAGCGGGTTAAGCGATTTCGGGAGACGGAACGTATACTGCACGCCGTAATTCAGGTAGAAATCGCGGAACTGCGTACGCTTGCTGATCTTCGTGTTGAAGTTGTAAAGTGAATCCGGGAATTCGTCGCGGCGCACGTAATTAAGTGTTCCGAACAGGTAGGACGATGTCACACCGACGGAAATATTGGCGAGCGCATTGCGCATCTTCAGCTTTCGCTGCATGGCTGAAGTGTCGTTCGCCAGCTTCAGCTTGTCGTAGCTGTCCGACAGCAGGAATTTTCTCGGCGCACCTGCGAACGGGCGGAACGCATTCGTGATGAACACCTGGTCGACGCCGCCGGAGCCTTCGTATTTGTAGGTGACCGGTCCGATATTCGCAGGATTGTCGGAAAGCGAAAGGTTGTAGCCGACGTTCGAATAGGGTGTAAGTCCGAACCCGGCTCCCCACCATTTCGTAACGGGAAACGCCATGCTGAAATTTCCGAGCGTTGTGCGGTTGAATGTGCCCGTTGTGGTAGAATTCTGCAGCTGAACCGTGTTGCTGAGAAGCGAAACTTCGTAAGCGACGATCTGGTGACCCGTGTACGAGGCCGGGTTCTGCAGGTTGATGTATTGCGGAATGAGCGAATCGTTGCGGTAACCGATGCCGCCGCCGCCCATGCCGGCGTTGAACATCCCCTGGTTGAACTGGATGTCGCCGATGCCGTAGCGTGAATAAGGCGAAACGTTCGTGAGGATGGTGGGATTCTGTGCACGTGACGTCGCAAACACAGAGAAGAAAATAGCTGCGGTGAGAATTAATTTCCGCATGCGTTCAGATAAGGTGGTTTGCGACATGATATTCAAGAATGCAGTTCAGCCCTTCAGCGACGAGATCCGGGCGTGCAAAGATGCCATTTTTAAGTCCTTCCGCCAAAAACGCTCCGTCGCCACCGGCGATAACCGTTTTCAGTCCGGGAAATGCCGCCGTGTAAGCGTGCATCATCCCGCGTATCTCTTCCGTTGCGCCATGGACGGCGCCGGATAGAAGCGAGCTGTTCGTGTCCGTTCCCGTGAGCGGAATTTCTCCGGTGATTTCCGCCAGGGGCAGGTGCGCGGTGAATTCATGCATTGCACGCAGGCGCATGTGCAGGCCGGGTGAAATGGCGCCACCGGTGAAATTATTTTCGGCGTCGATGATGTTGTATGTGATGCAGGTTCCGGCCACCACAGCCAAGACGGGGGAAGCAGGAAAAAGTTGCTTTGCGCCGATGGCGGCCGCCAGGCGATCATAGCCGAGCGTTCCGGAAGTTTTGTAAAGATTGTTAACGGGAAGTTTCGTGGAATGATCGAGCGTCAGCACGGGAAAAAAATCAGCCAGCTCTTTTTCGAGCGTGGCCGGGTGATCGGTGACGGAAGCGATGATCGCCGCGCGGATCTTTTTACCGGAGAGAAAGGAAAGTATTTCCGCCGGCGAGATGAACGGAAGCACCGTCGAAGAAACGTTTTCTCCTTCGCTGAAAACATACGCTTTGGCGGTGGTGTTGCCGAAATCGAGAATGAGATGCGCAGACATCGCCGCAAAGGTAGCAAACAAAAAAGCGGCGGCCCTTTCGGATCGCCGCATGAATGCAGGGGTTGCGCTGTCGCGGTTTTAATGCTGCAGAACGATCTTTTCGTTTTGCACTGCACCACCGGGCCGGACAATGCGAAGGAAGTAGATCCCGTTTTCATAAGCGTTGAGCCCGATGGAGAACGTACCTTCATTTTCGACCGGCCAGCTTCCCGTTTTTTTACCGTCTGCCGAATACAGCTCGATGACGCTTCCCGCGGCGGCGTTGCGGATGACAAGAGAACCGCTGCAGGGATTCGGATAAGCGGAAACGGAGAAAGCAGGAGCTTGCGAAACAATACCGGGGCTGGCAAGTCGGGCTGGAAGAGAATCCCAGTTGTGGCGCGTAAGGAAGGCATCACCGAATCCCGTGAGACCTACGCTCGTCAGCGGTGGAGCCATCATAAAGGGATCAAAGTTGACAGTTCCGTCGAAATCGCCCGTTGTGTAAATGTCTTTCAGTTCGGCGCTGACTGCAATTCCATGACCGCCATCGTCGTGGACATCTCCGAAAGCATCCACATTGCGGAGAGAGCCGTCCGTCCCGAACCTGGCGATAAAAATGTCGAGCCTGCCGGCGCTTGTTTTCGTGAGAATGCCCGGCCCCGGGTCGAAATCGATGATGTGCGAAAAGTAGCCGGTGATGTACAGGTAACCGAGATCGTCGCGGACCATGTTTGCCGGAACGTCATCGCTGTCGGAACCGATGAGCTCCGACCATTGATGCGTTCCTCCCGAATTATAGCAGGCGAGGAAAATATCCGACGTACCCGATCCGGGCGCCCCGGCTGTGGTCATGGACCCGCCGCCGAGATCGATGGATCCGACACCGGCCACACCGCAGGCATAAATGTTCCCGGACAGGTCTGTGACAACTTCGCTTGTTTCATCGTTGTCGCTGTCACCTCCGCATTTCACCCATCCGAACGACGCTGTTCCCGAATAGGACGCTACGAATTCATCCGTCATGCCCCCGAAAGATGCGGGATGAACAGTGCCGGTTCCCGGGTCGAAATCACAATTCAGCGATCCGTATTCACCGCCGACAATGATATTACCGCCCGCACCCGGCTTGACGGAAGTGGCTTCATCTGTTCCGGAGCCGCCGATCCGCCAGATGCCGAGACAGCTTCCGGACGTATTGTATTTTGCAAAAAAAGCGTCCTCAAGTCCCGAGCTGGAGATCGTGTACTTTCCGCCGCCGATCAGAACGGACATTGAACCCTGGAAATAACCGCACACCAGCAGGTTGCCGGATGCGTCGATCGATATACCGATACCGTCGTCATCGGAAGATCCTCCCAGGCGGCTGACCCACACAAAATGTCCATTGATATCGAGCTTGAGTATGAATATGTCATGCCCGCTTCCGCTTGCCGTCAGCGTATGCGTAGCGACAGGATCCGGATCGAAATCCACCATGCCTGAAAAACGCCCGATGATGTACGTGTTGTTCGCGGCGTCGCATACCATCTTGTTGGGAATTTCTTCCAGCGTTCCCTTGATCCTGTCGG
>DASTSF010000378.1:0-6593 GCA_035760825.1 Bacteroidia bacterium | reverse complement strand
ACGGTCACGGTCAATGTCTATACACCGCCTGCGGTAATTGCTACAGCATCTGTCGATTCATTCTGCAGCGGAACAAGCACCACCCTGAATGCGGGCGGCGCGGCAAGCTATTCGTGGTCGCCTGGAAATATGACCGGGGCGAACATCACCGTGTCACCATCATCCAGCACGAATTACATCGTAACCGGAACAGACACGAACGGATGCACCAATGCCGACACAGTCATGCTCACGGTTTATCCTTCCCCGACGCTCACCGTAACATCGACCAACTCGGTAATATGCACCGGCGGAAGCACATCACTCATGGCTTCCGGAGCAACGACCTATACCTGGCAGCCGGGCAACCTCACAGGCGCTACCGTGACGGTTACTCCGGCTACATCGACCAACTACACGGTGACCGGTGTTGACACGAACGGCTGTACGGGAATATCTGTTTACGGCATGTCGGTGGCTGCCCCGCCGAACGTGTACGGCTATTCTTCACTCTCGAATGCCTGCACGAATGATCCGCCGATCTTACTGACGGGAATTCCTGCCGGTGGAACCTGGTCAGGTCCGGGTGTTGCCGGAAATAATTTCTCTCCGTCGGTCGCCGGTGCGGGCACACACACGCTGACGTATTCTTACACGGACACCTACGGCTGCTCGAATACAGCAACGGTCACCATCGTGGTGGATCCCTGCGCCGGTGTTCATGAGCAGAGCGCGCTGAACGGCGTGTCGTTCTACCCGAACCCGAACGCCGGTTCATTCACGCTGAACGTTCAGTCGGGCGACATCCACACGCTGACGATGGAGATCTTCGATCTGCAGGGTCGCATTGTTTACTCGCAGCAGCTGGATGGAATTTCATCCGGTTATTCGAAAGACGTCGACGTGTCGTTCCTTGCAAATGGCGCCTACTACCTGCGCTTCACCTCCGACAGCTCATCGCAAACCACGCGACTGATCATCGAGAAATAAAGCACACCGTTTTGCACCGGAAAATGCTCATGAGATTCATGGGCATTTTCTTTTTACGGAAAGCCGAAAAAGCAGGCTGTTGATAACAATCTGGGCGACGACCGAAAATAACCCTATATTTGCACCGCTTTTAAGAAAGCAATACCGGTTATCACCGGAATGATGCAGGATGGAGTCCGCCGAAGGCGGATAGCTCGTCGGGACAATAACCCGGAGGGTGTGCAGTGAAAATATGATGCGGGATGGAGTCCGCCGAAGGCGGATAGCTCACCGGGACAATAACCCGGAGCGTGTGCAGTGAAAATATGATGCGGGATGGAGCAGTGGTAGCTCGTCGGGCTCATAACCCGAAGGTCACAGGTTCGAGTCCTGTTCCCGCTACAAAGAGAGTCTCTCAATTATGGGAGACTCTTTCTTTTTTATGGCATTCACGGTTTACATTCTTTATTCCGTTTCCGCAGAGAAAACGTATGTGGGTCAAACACGTGATCTCACAGAACGTTTAGTCTTTCACAATGAAACCGGGCTGAGGACTTTTACTTCCAAGCATCGCCCCTGGATTTTGATTTATACGGAAGAATTTGCGACGAGATCAGCATCCTGCCCACGCCGCTGCCGCGCTTTCCAGGCCCCGTTTGCCTGCCGGTTGAAAAAAATTTTGCCGGAATTTGTAAGGTAACCCAAAAGTTACCTATTTTTGGGTAACTCAAAAGTTACTTATCATGGAAAAAGAGATCAGACAACAATGGCACTTCGACCAGGCACCGGAAGAAGTGTGGGAATACCTGACGAAGCCGGAGCTCATTGAGCAATGGCTCATGAAAACGGATTTTAAGCCGGTAGTTGGGCAAAAATTCCAGTTCACGTTTACCGCTAAACCCGGCAGTAAATACGATGGAGTGGTCAACTGCGAAGTATTGGAAATAATACCTTATTCCAGATTATCCTATTCATGGGACGGACATCTCCAGGATAAAAGCAGGTACTTCAACTCGGTTGTTGTATGGACGCTCATTCCCAAAAACAACGGTACGGAACTGCAATTGGAGCATAATGGATTTGAGATGCTGGAAGATATTCTCAATCACACGAACGGGTGGAAAAGCTGCCTGCAAAAAATGGCCGACCATATTAATACTGTCAAATAATGAAAGCCCAAACGTTAGACGCCTTCCAGGTGATCGCCGACCCGAGCAGGAGGCGAATGCTGCAACTGCTTTCCAAAAACACTATGACGATAAATTCCCTGGCGGAAAATTTCGACATGAGCCGTCCCGCCGTTTCGAAACACATCAAGATCATGTACAACGCGGGGTTCATTTCCATCAAAGACATCGGCAGGGAACGCTACTGCACACTGAAGCAGGACGGCTTCAACGAGCTGCAGGATTTCATCGACTATTTCGACAAATTCTGGACGACGAAACTCGGAAAATTACAGGCGCTCCTGAACAACAAATCAAAAAAGCAATAACACACAATCTAAAACTCAACCACATGGAAAAGAAAAATTATCACAGGACAATTTCTGTCAGCGCTTCCCCCGAAGCAACGATGAAAAAAATCAGCCAGGTAAATCGCTGGTGGAAAAAGGACTTTTCGGGAAGCGCGGGAAAAGTGAATGACAGATTCACCGTTCCCTTCGGAGAGCTTTCCGGCGAATCTTCTTTTGTCGATTTCATGGTCACCGAGATGACCGCAGACAAAAAAACGGTCTGGAAAGTTACGGACTGCAACCTGCCCTGGTTCAGCAACAAAAAAGAATGGAAAGCCACCGAAGTTGTTTTTGAGCTTTCGGAAGAAAACGGAAAAACCAGGATTGATTTTACGCATGTCGGCCTGGTGCCGGAAGTCGAATGCTACGAGGCCTGTGAAAAAGGATGGGACAGTCATGTAACAAGGGACCTGCTGGCATTCATTGATGAAGAAAAGACAATCAGCTAAAACACGTTCAGATGAAAACAACGATCAACATGAAAAAGAAAGATTTTCACACGACAATAACCGTTACTGCTTCGCCCGAAGAAGCGCTGGAAAAGATCAGCCGGGTGAACGGCTGGTGGGCAAAGAACTTCCAGGGTAAAGCGGGAAAGCTGAATGACAGGTTCAGCGTTCACTTCGGTAAAACGTTCGTCGATTTCGAGGTCAGTGAATTAGTGCCGGGTAAAAAAGTGGTGTGGAAAGTAACCGACTGCAACCTGCACTGGATCAATAACCGGAAAGAATGGAAGGGCACTGAAGTTGTCTTCGAAGTTTCGGGAAAGAAAAACGCCACACAAATCGATTTTACCCACATCGGCCTGGTGCCCGGCGTTGAATGTTACACGGATTGTGAAGCAGGATGGACGGGACACGTTACCGGCAGCCTGGTGAAATTCATCAATGAAGGAAAAGGGATGCCGGAATAAATAACAGTTGAGCGGCATGAGCGCTTCATGTCGGCAAAGACCGCGTTCATACAACGCGGTTTTTTTCATCACGGGGAAACCGTTGCTGCGGTGAATAAGGAATGCCGTTTTTTATTTGCGTAACTTTCCATTCCTGTTAACCTCATTTATAAACCCCAAAAAACAACTCCAATGAAAAAGCTTTACACGCTTGCGTTGCTGGCATGCACTTCTGTTGCTGTCAGCAGCCAGAACCTTGTGCCGAACCCGGGTTTCGAAACCCAGGACACGTGCCCTTCCGTCAGCGAGATATGGAAAGCGCCCCCGTGGGTGTCGGCCACGCTCGGCACACCCGATCTTTACAACAGCACCTGCAGCTCGCAGAATTTCCCCGGAAGAACCGGTATCGGCAGCTCGGGTGTGTACGCCATGAACACGTTTTCGAATAACCGCGAATACATGATCGCGCCGCTTACTTCCCCGCTCGCCGGTGGCACCACGTATTATGTTTCTTTCTGGGTGAAGCGCGCCAATTACCGCTACGCGGTCGACCAGTTCGGCGCTTATTTTTCAACGAGCAACATCAACCAGACGACAACCGGCGTGCTGAATTATACGCCGCAGGTGCATAATTTGACCGGGAATTTTCTCAGCTCGAGCACATCGTGGATGCAGATATCAGGATCGTTTGTTGCGGCGGGCGGAGAAAGCTACATCGTGATCGGCAACTTCAGCAACGATGCGAACACGGACACGCTGGTCGCCAACAGTTCCAGCTCGAGCAAAGTGGCGTATTACATGGTCGACGACATTTCTGTAAATGCATCCGGCGTAGGCATCGATGAAAATCTTGTCGCCGGCGGCATCATCGTTTATCCTACACCGGCTTCCGATCGCATCAACGTGCAGGCGGACGGCGCAGGATCGGTCACGCTGCTCGACGCCACCGGGCGTCTTGTGCAGAACATGCAGGTTGAAAATCCGCAGCCCGGAAAATTCGTGCTCAATGTCGCAGAATGCAGCGAGGGCGTTTACTTCCTCAACATTTATTCGGACAACGGAGTGACGACGAAAAAAGTCGTGATCACACGATAACACTCGTTTCTGTGATAAACGAAAAGCCGGCATTCAGCCGGCTTTTTTCATACCTGTTTTCTGAAGGCCCTCTTACGCTGTCCGCGTAACGGTAATATGCATTTCGCCTTCGTTATTGTGGCTGTACCAGTAATCATTGAAGCCGAGCGCGTCGTTTGCGAAGCACGTCAGCTCACCGTCTTCCGGGGGCGAATAATCTTTCCGCTGCGACCCGATCCGGAAATACGTCGAACGTTTCCTGCCGATGCAGCCGAGAAGCGCGAACCATTTTTCAAATGGCATCCGGATGAACGGGTAAAGCCCGATAAGCTGCAGGGCCCGTTTTCCGTCGGCGGAAATATCACCGAGACCATCTCCGTCTTTCCACGTTTGCCCGGGAGGCGTTACTTCCAGCGTATAAATTCCTTCCCTGCGCAGGAATATTCCGGTTGCGTACCAGGGGTCTTTCGCCGGAACGACGGCCGGTGCGGATTGATTTATTTCGAGGTCGGTCATTACAAAGGTGGAATGAACTTTTCAGTTTTTATTTTTCAGTTGTTTTCATTCCGGCGTAGGTTCCGCTGCTGATGCCCATCAGCGTCATCATCGTCGCGCTGAACTCCGGCAGACCGAGGTTGTACAGCACCTGCCAAACGAAAAACGTACCGAGGAAAATGGTGAAGACGACCAGCTGCAGGCGGTGCAGGCTTATTCCTTTGCCGTCGTTGAGCATATCGAACAAAAAGCCTTTCGACTTTTGCTTGTTGTCCACGAATTTCTGCACGAGGTCGCTGGAAAGCTTCGCTTCCGCAGTGGCGGGATCTGTATTCGCACCGGGTGCGGGTGCCGCGTCCGAAGGATTCGCATCGATGAGACGGCTGATGTAAAATGTCCCGCCGCTGATGCCGAGAAGCAGCAGAACAGTTCCCGTCGGCGTGGTCAGCGTATCGGTGATCGCCCAGATGTGCGTGATGCCGAAAAAGATGATGATCAGCCAGAACAGGAACTGGAAGCGCGAAAGACTGTACGGCAGATCCCTTACATTGATCACGCCCGTGGCGATATCCGTCGGCTCATTTTTTTTGTACGTGACCTTCACGCCGTTCTGCGCATACAGTCCTACGTCCTTGATGATGCCTTTTCCGAAAAAGAAAACCACGAAAAGCAACGCACCGAAAATGGAATAGCCGGTGATCAGCATCCACGGCGCGCTCGTGAAAAGGTCGGCATTGGGCGGTTGCGGACCTTTGCCTGCGCTCCTGAATTCCTTCGTGAGCGTGCCGGCGTTCATGACAACCTGGTGGCGGAACGTCCAGTAATTCGGAAGCGCGTAGAACAACTTCCACGGCGATGACGCGGAGGTGTCGTAATCGAGCCGGAAAATAAGCGTGGATTTGTTCCGGTCGAGAAATGCCGGTTTTATTTTGGTGTAGCAGAGACCATTTATCCACAACCGGAATGTGTCGAGGTTCTGCTCGGCCAGCCTGCACCCGTTCGTGTCCATTTTAATCCCGATAAAATCGCCGGGAAAGATTTTGTTCGCGGTGAGACCGGACGTCGCGCCGGGTGTACCATTCGGGGGCATTTCGAATTTTTCGACGCCCATCGTATTGATCACAGGCGCCGGGAGAACGGGCGGTTTCACATTTTGCTGCGCGACCGCATTGGCGATGGAATCTGCTTTTCGCAGGCTGTCGGCGATGTGCTGCGACTGGTCCTGCGCATAACCTTCCAGGCACGCGAACAGCAGGAATACGGGAATGATCTTTTTCATCTGAACGGAGATTGCGTTGTTTTTTCGGAACGGGAACTGACCCTAAAAGCCGGGGGTGAAAAATTCCGGCACATTTCTAATGTAGGCTAATTATCCGGTTTGCAAATTAAAAATGACAATTATATACGCCAATTTAAAAACAACCGGGACTTTTTACATACGGGGCATGCAATGGATTTCCGGATTTATTATCTCCAAAGAACAACCGGTATGCTTATGGGATCCGGTTCCGGGATGCATGTTTCCTTTCATCGGAGATTGCTGACCACCTGTCGATCAGAAAAGATGCGCGCATCGATTATTCATACTTTTGAAGTGCTCCTAAAACTATCCTCCTGCACCCGTGGCACAAAACGAAAAAGCAGACCCCGGGACAATCTTCCGGTCGA
>DASTSF010000377.1:0-3431 GCA_035760825.1 Bacteroidia bacterium | reverse complement strand
GAGCGCGGCCGTACCGGTGAGCTGCAATGGCGGATCTGACGGGTCCGCCGTGATGAACGCAACCGGAGGTTCACCGCCGTTTACTTTCAGCTGGTCGCCATCGGGTGGAACGGGGCAAACCGCGAACGGGCTGACAGCCGGCATTTACACCGTAACGGCAACCGACACCAGCGGCTGCACAACGACACAGACCGTGGCGATCACACAACCCACTGCGATCGTCGTCACCACCACCGGCGATACCGCCTGCGCAGGAGTGAACGGCAACATCAGCGTAAACAGCAGCGGGGGAATCCCGCCGTACACGTACCTGTGGTCGGACGGATCGACAACACCGTCCATCAGTGTTTCACCGGTAACCAGCACAACGTACACGATCACGGTGACGGATGTGAACGGGTGCGCCGTCAGCGGAACAGCGTCGGTCTTTGTCGGACCGAATCCCGTCGCGTCATTCACCGCTCCGGCCGTGGTCAACGGCGTGTTCAACCTCAGCGGCGATCCGAGCCAGCTCTGCTTCACCGACGGATCGTCGAACGCGGCTTCCTGGTACTGGAACTTCAACAGCCAGGATTCTGCCTATACGCAGGACCCCTGTGTGAACGTCGGCACATCCGATAAAGGAACCTACTGCGTAACGCTCGTCGTGCACCGTGCGATCGGCTGCGTGGATACGACGCAGGAATGCATCGAGATCAACGACGTGAATTATTCCATCCCCAATGTGTTCACACCGAACGGCGACGGATCGAACGATGCGTTCATCATCACGAATTCAGGAATGGCGTCGCTGCACTGCGAGATCTACGACCGCTGGGGCGCGCTCATTTACGAATGGAACGATCCCGCAGGTTACTGGGACGGAAAAACGAACAACGGGAAAGAAGCGGTGGACGGCGTTTATTATTACGTCCTGTACATGGCCGATTACACCGGGAAGAATTACAACGAGACAGGGTTCGTGCACCTCATCCGCGGGACACAGAAATAAAATCCGGGAAACAGCTTTGGAGCTTTGAAGGTTTTTAGTTCCCGGTTTGCTGTTCTGAGTTCGAAACCCGGAACGCGGAACTTTTAAAACCTGGGCGTGAAACGATCTTAACGGTTCTCCGTGTTAAGATCACAGCGTGTACTTCGTGAAAAAACTTCGTGTTATTTATGGCTGAAGATTCCCGGGAGCAGGATCAATTCATCAGCGCGCCGATCGAATTCGCGTAGAGCTCCCTGAACGAAGCAACGCTTCCGAAATCCTCGCCGTCGATCACGATATTTTTTCCTTTCACCGTTCCCAGCTTCGAAAAAGGAACGCCAGATTTTTCCATTTGGGCGATGAACGCTTTTTCGTTCGCTGCGGAAACAGTCGCCACTACCCGGCCCTGCGCTTCGCCGAACAGGAACGCATCTTTGCGGATGTTTTTGTCCGAAGCAATTTCACAGCCGAGATTACGCGGCATCGCGCTTTCCAGGAGCGTAATGAAAAGTCCGCCGTCGGCGCAGTCGTGCGCGGAACTGAGCAGCCCGGCGTAATTTGCCGCTTTCACCGCTGCCTGCATGTTGAACTCTTCGTCGAGATCGAAATACGGTGCGGGAGAACTTTTCACTTTCAGGAACGAATACAGGTATTCGGAGGAAGCAATATCATTCACCGATTTCCCGATGAGGAAAATGCCGTCGCCTTCTTTTTTGAAATCCAGCGAAAGGATGTTTTTCTTGTGCGTGACGACACCGATCATGCCGATGGTCGGCGTGGGAAACACGGGGCCTTCATACGAAGACTGGTTGTAGAAGCTGACGTTTCCACCGGTGACCGGCGTCGCGAATTTCGTGCATGCTTTTCCCATCCCTTTTATCGCTCCGACGAATTGCCAGTACACTTCCGGGTTGTAAGGGTTCCCGAAATTGAGGCAGTTCGTGATCGCGGAAGGCTCGCCGCCGGAACAGACGATGTTGCGCGCCGCTTCGGAAACCGCGATCGCGCAGCCATTCTCGGGATCCGCATTCACGTAACGCGAATTGCAATCCACTTTCATCGCAAGCGCTTTGTCGGAACCTTTGATGTTGACGATGGCCGCATCGGAAGGAACATTCGTGCTCATGTTCACCGTTCCCACCATGGAATCGTATTGATTGTACACCCATTGCTTCGACGCGATGTTGGGATGTCCTGCAAGATGTTTCGCGACGGCTTTCAGATCGTAAGGCATCTTCACGCTGTCGATGGAAAATTTCTTCGCTTCGGAAAAATACGCGGGCTCTTTCCATTCACGTTTGTAAACAGGAGCGCCGCCGCCGAGCACGAGCGATTCACCGGGGACGTCTGCAACAAGTTCGCCGTTCATGTAATACCTGAGACGGTCACCATCGGTCACTTCACCGATCTGCACGCAGTTGAGGTCCCATTTCTCAAACACTTTCTGCACTTTATCTTCCATTCCTTTCTTCACGACCACAAGCATGCGTTCCTGCGATTCGGAAAGAAGGATTTCCCAGGCTTTCATATTGTCCTGCCGCGTGGGAACTTTATCGAGCCACACGTTCATGCCGCTTTTTCCTTTGGCGGACATTTCCGACGTGGAACATGTGATCCCGGCAGCGCCCATGTCCTGCATACCGATCACCGCGCCTGTCGTGATCACTTCGAGGGAAGCTTCGAGCAATAATTTTTCCTGGAACGGATCGCCCACCTGCACAGCGGGAAGATCTTTCGCGGAATCTTCCGTAATATCTTTCGATGCGAACGCAGCGCCGTGAATGCCGTCCTTTCCGGTTGCGGAACCAACGATGAAAACAGGATTTCCCGCACCGTAAGACGTAGCGGAAACCGTTTCACCTGCTTTCACGATACCGACCGACATCGCATTCACGAGCGGGTTGACATTGTAACAGTCGTCGAAAAAAACTTCACCGCCGACAGTGGGAATGCCGAACGCGTTGCCGTAATCACCGATGCCTTTCACAACACCGCGCACGAGCCATTTTGTTTTTTCCAGCTTCGGGTCGCCGAAACGCAGTGAATTCAGCTGTGCCACAGGACGCGCGCCCATGGTGAAAATATCGCGGTTGATGCCGCCGACACCCGTGGCAGCGCCCTGGTACGGTTCGAGCGCAGAAGGATGGTTGTGCGATTCGATCTTGAACGCGCAGCCGAGACCGTCACCGATGTCGATGAGGCCGGCGTTTTCTTCGCCTGCTTTCGCGAGCATGTGCGGACCATCCTTGGGAAGCGTTTTCAGCCACACGATGGAATTTTTATACGAGCAGTGCTCCGACCACATTACGGAATAAATGCTGAGCTCGGTGAAATTCGGCGTGCGGCCGAGGATGCTTTTTATTTTTTCAAATTCTTCGGGAAGGAGCCCGAGCTCTTTCGCAGTTTCAACGGTGGCAAGGGTTTCCGTGGAGGACGTGGTCATCAGGAAGTGTTTTTGAGA
>DASTSF010000376.1:0-12525 GCA_035760825.1 Bacteroidia bacterium | reverse complement strand
ATAGCCTGCCGTGAAAATATTCCCGGAAGCATCCACTGCGATATCCGTTCCTTCGTTCACCGGCGATCCGTCGAAATAATCGTACGAGGCATTCACATTCGTATTGACGATGTCCTGCCTGATCGTGAACATCGCTTTGGTGGCGCTCGTGGTAATTGGTGGTCCGCCGGAAGTGCTGTTATCAGGATAAATGGTTCCGCGGAAAGAACCGGTGAGGTAAATGTTGGACGTCGTTCCGTCGAAACAGATCGCATTGACGCTGCAATCGTAGTTCAGCGTCGTGGAACAGATCGCGTAATTGGTATTCGCGATGTAGCTTCCTGCCGCCGCGCTGTAGGCGCAGTAAAAACCTACGGAACCATTCGAGTTTCCGAAATTGCTCGCCGTGCCTGCGCCCGGATCCATGTCGGCATAACCGATCGAGCTGTTGGCAATAAGATAGCCGCCGATCCACACATTTCCATTGACGGGATTGAGCGCAATGTCCTGCGGGTACGTGTAAATATTTCCGAAATTCTGCACCCACAGCAGCGCACCGGTTGAGCTGTATTTCGCAAGGAAGCCTGAACCTCCCGACGTGCTTGTTTTAGCTGACGTTCCTGCGCCGGGATCGAAATCGACTGTTCCCGTAAAATGTCCCGTCACGTAAATATTGCCCGACGCATCCGAAACAATTCCGCCGGCCATATCGGTTGTATTCACCGAAGACGAATTCAGCTGTTTCGCCAACTGCAGCACGCCTGAAGAATTGTATTTGCAGAAATAGAAATAATTGGAGCCGGAATTCCCCAGCGTGGTGACATTCGCGGTGGCGATGTCCGCGTCCACATCCGATTGCTGCATCCCCGCGGTGTACAGGTTTCCCGCAGCATCCACCCAGGAGCATTGCACGTCGGTGGTGATGACCGGTGAAACCTGGTTGTAAAAACCGTTCCACACATTCGCGAGACCCTGGGCGCCTGCCGCCAGTGAAGCGAGAAGAATTGCTGAGGTAAAAATTACTTTTTTCATTTCGCTGGTTTTACCTGTGATAAACTATTGCACGACGATCATCTGCACCTGCTGTTCTTCGCCCGAAGCAAGTTTTACCGGGTAGGTGCCGGGCTGGAGTTTTGTTTCGATCTGCAATGTGGACGACGCGATGCCGTACTGCGCAAAGCACAGCCTGCCTGTCATGTCGAAAATTTCCATGGAGCAGCTTTTCCATCCTGCCGGGAGCGTGAGCGTGAATGTGCCGTTACCGGGATTGGGAAAAATGACCGGCCGCGAAATGCCCGTTCCCGCTGCAACGCCGGTCGTGCCGGAACTGATGACGCCCACCGCGTCGATCTCGTTCCAGAAAGCATAATGCGCGTTATCGATGGCGATGCGCACTGCGTCGATGTTCATCGAAGATGACAGGCCGATGTGGATCGCGTTGCAGGAATCCGGAATATTTCCGTCGTACGCGGTCGTGTCCCAGATCACCGTCCAGTTGCCGCTGGATGCATCGCGCACGTAAACGGTGTCGGTTCCGCCGCGGCTGCAGGTTTCGTACACGATGACGGAATCTGCAGTGACCGGTGCAGTAAAGCCGAGCACGATCCATTCGCGTCCCGGAACGGGGGAACTGGTCCCGGTGGTGGATGTCGCTGTCCACGCGTTGCTGTTATCACCCCAGGCGGGATAAACATCCGGCGCACCGAGCGCGCGGCAGGCCGACCAGTTGGCCGTGCAGCCGGAATCGGATGGAAAATATTCCGTGCTGAAGTCAAGCACGGTGTCGGGATAGGAAACGGTCTGCGCACCGAGAACAACAGGAAGCGCGGCAACAAGAGCAAGCAGGAATTTTTTCATGGCGTTGATTTTTATGCTGCCAAATTGCGGGTAATGACCGGGCGCGTTCTGCGTTTTTACGGAACGTCCGGGATGGACGGATGAACGTCAGCGTTCGGAGGATTATCGTTTTTCACTGCCGCGTACGGCTTTCCGCTTTGTGCGTTTTGTATTTTTACCCGGTGATCAAAACGATAATCATAGACGACGAAAAAGGGAACGTCGGGTCGCTGAAAGAGCTGCTGAACGCGTATTGCCGGCAGGTTGCGGTCGTTGCCACGGCAGAGAATGTGGCGGATGCGATACGGCTCATCGACGCGCACAAGCCCGAGCTGATCTTCCTCGATGTAGAGCTGAAAAAAGAGCTGGGCTTCGACATTTTCAGGCATTATCCCGATCCGTTCTTCCAGGTCATTTTCACGACGGCGCACGAGAAATACGCGCTGCGGGCCATCAAGTCGTCGGCGCTGGAATACCTGCTCAAGCCGGTCGATTACCGCGAGCTCGTCCGCGCCGTGGAGAAATTCGAGAAGCAGCAGCATGTGACGATGAGCCAGAAGAAAATTTCCGTGCTGCTGGAAAATCTCGGCAACGATTCGCAGTCGTTCAGCAAGATCGCCATCCCGAGTTCGGACGGCTATTCGTTCGTAAACACGGGCGAGATCATCTACTGCGAAGCCGACATGAACTACACGAACGTCGTCACGAACAAAGGCGAAAAAATACTTTCCACGCGCAACCTGAAAGAGTTCGAGGAGATGCTCAACCCGCAGGTGTTCTTCCGCTGCCACAAATCATGGCTCATCAACCTCAACTTCATCAAAAAATATTCCCGCACCGACGGAACGCGCGTGCTCATGGCGAACGATGCGTGGATCGATATTTCCGTCAGGAAACGGGAGGAATTCTTAAAGCTGTTCGGGAAATTCTGAATTTTTTCCGGTCGCCGGACATCGTTAAAGCTGTTCTCACAAATCCGCAAAAAAATTCTTCCGGCTTCATCTCTTTTCCTTTTCCGCCGGGACGCAATGACAGGAAGGAAGATAAACCCATTCGAAAAAATCCCGAATGTAATTTTTGATCATTCATCCTTCCTCATCCGTTAACCCCGTCTTTTCATTTCTTCGGTCCGCCAATGAAATTGGCCGGTTCATCCATTCCTCATTCCCGGTTTAAAATGTTCTGCTAACTTGTAGCGTTCCGTTTTCCGCTTATGAGCGCCATCCGCAATTACTTCACCGTCGCACCGCCGGACATCGGGGTAAAGAACTACAGGTTCTATGTCGTCAACCACATTGCCGGCACGGTGGGCGGACTCACGCATTTCAGCTGGCTCGTGCTTTTCGGCATCACGCACACCTACCCGCTTTTCTATTTCAATTTTTTCAGCGTTGCGCTGTTCGTCTTTTTCATCTGGCTGAATAAACGCGGGCATCATCTCACGGCGCTGCTGATGGGCATCTCTGAAGTGATCGCGCACCAGGTACTCGGTGTTTACGTGCTCGGGTGGGACGCCGGTTTCCAGTACATTCTCATCATCGCGTCCATGCTGCTTTTCCTGATGCCGAAAGGGAACACGTTGGTCAAATATATTTTCGCCCTGCTCTGCGTGGCCGGTTTTCTTTTCATCGAGCTGGTGCTGCGCAAATCGGCGCCGCTGTATACGATCGACAAAACCGTGCTGCTCGTGCTCGACATCAGCAACATCACGCTATCGTTCTTTTTCCTGTTCATCTGGGCCGGGTTTTACAACTACGCTATTTTCGAAACGGAAAAAGCGCTGGAAGAACGGACCGAAGAAGTCGCGCGCGCAGAGAAAAAAGCGGCCGTAGGCACGCTCACGGCGAAAATCGCGCACGAGATCCAGAACCCGCTCAACTTCGTCAATAATTTTTCCGAAATATCCGCCGAGCTGGTGAACGAGATCGTGCACGCGGGATCGGAAGAAGAACGCGCACGGCTATTGGCACAATTGAAAGACAACCTCGAAAAAATAGGTGCGCACGGAAAACGCGCAGACCAGATCGTCAAAAGCATGTTCCTGCATCTGCGCGAACGAAAAGGAGAAAGTCCCTTCGGAGAAAAAGACGCTGACCTGAAGGAAGAAGCCTGACGGGGCTGCGTTTCCCGGTTTTATTTAGAATCAGTTCGAATAAGCTGCACTTTTCAACAGTTCCGCGCGTTCCCGGGTGATTTTTCATGGCAAATAAACTTGATACAAACCGCCGCTGTACCTACATTTGTCCCGCCAGTCAAAACGCATAATTTCACCTTCCATATGAACAAATTCCTCACCTCTTCCATCGGCAAAAAAACAGTGATGGCGCTCTCGGGGCTGTTCCTCATCCTGTTTCTCCTGGAACATATTTACGGAAACGTTCTGCTTTATTTCGGAGACGGCGGCGCAGCCTTCAATGAATATTCGCACGACGCCGTCCGCAATATCCTGATCCGCATCATCGAGGTCGTGCTCTTCCTCGCCATCGCCGCGCACGTCGCGCAGGCGCTCATTCTCACCGGCGAGAACCGCCGCGCACGCCCGGTAAAATATGCGGTGAACGGCGTTTCACAGACAAGCCCCTGGGTGTCGCGCAACATGCTCCTCACCGGCGGCGTGGTTTTCTTTTTCATCGTTGTTCACCTGTATAATTTCTTCGTTCCGTATCGCATCATGGGAACCGTGGGGCACGGCGATGAGCAGCTCACGATTGCCGAAAAAGTGGCCGAAGCGCTGGGCAACCCGCTCTACGCCGGGCTTTACCTCGCCGGTGTGATCTTTCTCGCGCTTCACCTCAGCCACGCACTCGCCTCCGCTTTTCATACGCTCGGTCTCGACAATAAAAAATACGCATCCACGTGGAAAATGGTCTCCACCTGCTTTGCCGTGCTGATGGGAATCGCTTTCGCGTCTTTCCCTATTCTTTTCTACGGCGCGAAGCTCATGCACAAGGATCTTCTTCACTGGAACATGTAACAAAAAATAAAATCACGGAACACAGGAACGCCGCAGACTGTTTTTTTTCGCCGCGTTTTTGCTCTCCGGAATACGATAAAAGTTATGGCCAAACTCGAATCAAAAATCCCTGAAGGTGCGCTGGACCAGAAGTGGACGACGTACCGCTCCACTGTTCCGCTGGTAAACCCGGCAAACAAGCGCAGCCTGGAAATTATCGTCGTCGGCTCCGGTCTCGCCGGCGCCTCGGCCGCGGCCAGCCTTGCTGAGCTCGGCTACAAGGTGAAAGTGTTCTGCTTCCAGGACAGCGCCCGCCGCGCACACTCTATCGCCGCGCAGGGCGGCATCAACGCAGCGAAAAATTACCAGAACGACGGCGACAGCACGTACCGTCTTTTCTACGATACGATCAAGGGCGGCGATTATCGTTCCCGCGAAGCCAACGTTCACCGTCTTGCGGAAGTGAGCGCGAACATCATCGACCAGTGCGTTGCGCAGGGCGTTCCCTTCGCACGCGAATATGGCGGGATGCTCAGCAACCGCTCTTTCGGCGGTGTACAGGTGCAGCGGACGTTCTATGCAGCAGGACAGACGGGGCAGCAGCTGCTGCTCGGCGCGTATTCGGCGCTTCAGCGGCAGGTCGGGCTCGGCACAGTAAAAATGTACGCGCGCCACGAAATGCTCGACGTCGTTCTCGTCGACGGGAAAGCCCGCGGCATCATCGCACGCGATCTTATTTCCGGGAAGCTCGAGCGTCATTCGGGTCATGCTGTCCTGCTCTGCACGGGCGGCTACGGAAACGTATTTTATCTTTCCACGAATGCGATGGGATCGAATGTCACCGCCGCATGGAAAGCGCACAAACGCGGCGCATTTTTCGGAAATCCCTGCTTCACGCAGATCCACCCGACCTGCATTCCGGTTACCGGTGATCACCAGTCGAAGCTTACGCTCATGTCGGAATCGCTGCGCAACGACGGACGCATCTGGGTCCCGAAAAAAGCAGGCGACACGAGAAAAGGAAATGAGATACCGGAAGACGAGCGCGATTATTACCTCGAACGCCGTTACCCGGCTTTCGGGAACCTTGTTCCGCGCGACGTCGCTTCACGCGCAGCCAAAGAACGCTGTGATGCCGGCTTCGGCGTGGGCGCTTCCAAAATGGCGGTGTTCCTCGATTTCGCTTCGGCCATCGAACGCTACGGAAAACAGCAGGCGAACAAGCTCAACGAAGAAAATCCTTCTGCGGCGCGCATCCGCGAGCTCGGCAAAGAAGTCGTGAAAGAAAAATACGGCAACCTTTTCGAGATGTACCAGAAGATCACGGACGAAAATCCGTACGAAGTTCCGATGCGCATTTATCCCGCCGTGCATTACACGATGGGCGGACTCTGGGTCGATTATGAATTGATGACGACGGTTCCCGGCATGTACGCACTCGGCGAAGCGAATTTTTCCGATCACGGCGCGAACCGCCTTGGCGCTTCCGCATTGATGCAGGGACTTGCCGACGGGTATTTCGTGATCCCGTACACCATCGGTTCGTACCTCAGTGGAATGATCCGCGATAAAGGTGTTCCCACCGATCACCCGGCGTTCGCCGAAACGGAAAAAGCCGTGCAGGACACGCTCGACAAGCTGATGAACATCAAAGGCACGAAGTCGGTGGATCACTTCCACAAAAAGCTCGGCAAGATCATGTGGGACAAATGCGGCATGGCGCGCAACGCGAAAGGACTGCAGGAAGCGATCACGGAAATACGCGCGCTCCGCGAAGAATTCTGGAAGGACGTGCGTGTTCCAGGCGGACAAAATGAATTCAATCCTGAGCTGGAAAAAGCGGGCCGCGTGGCGGATTTCCTCGAGCTCGGCGAGCTCATGTGCATGGACGCGCTGCAGCGCAACGAATCGTGCGGAGGTCATTTCCGTGAAGAATACCAGACGGAAGACGGCGAAGCGAAACGCGACGATGCGAATTTCATGTATGTCGCTGCCTGGGAAAACAAAGGCGACAACAAATTCGAAATGCATAAGGAAGTACTGAAATACGACGTCGTTCACCCGACGCAACGGAGCTATAAGTAAATCTCTCCGTGCCTCCGTGTTTCCGTGGCGGAAGAATTGCCGCAGAAACGCAGGGACGCAGGGAAAATTCAAAAGTGTATGAATCTCACACTCAAAGTCTGGAGACAGAAAAACGCCAATGACAAAGGCGGGTTTGTCACGTACAACGTAACGGACATTTCACCCGACATGTCTTTCCTCGAAATGTTCGACGTGCTCAACGAGCGCCTCATCAGCGAAGGAAAAGAACCGATCGCGTTCGATCACGATTGCCGTGAAGGCATCTGCGGAATGTGCAGCATGTACATCAACGGCCGCGCGCACGGACCCTGGGAAGGAACCACCACGTGCCAGCTGCACATGCGCGCCTTCAAGGATGGCGACTCGATCACCGTCGAGCCCTGGCGTGCGAAAGCTTTTCCCGTGATCAGGGATCTCGTCGTCGACCGCTCTGCGTTCGACAAGATCCAGGCCGCCGGCGGTTTCGTTTCCGTCAACACGGGCAATGCGCAGGATGCGAACAGCATTCCCGTTCCCAAAGATGACGCCGACGATGCGTTCGCGGCAGCTGCGTGCATCGGCTGCGGTGCATGTGTGGCCGCCTGCAAAAATTCATCCGCGATGCTGTTCGTCTCTGCCAAGGTTTCCCAGTTCGCGCTTCTTCCGCAGGGACAGGTGGAACGCGTCGACCGCGTGAAGAACATGGTGAAGGAAATGGACGAGATGGGGTTCGGCAACTGCACCAACACGGGAAGCTGCGAAGCGGAATGCCCGAAGGAAATTTCGCTCGAGAACATCGCGCGCCTCAACCGTGAGTACCTCATGGCCAACCTGAAAAAATAATTTTTCCGTTCCGAGAACGATACCCGGCCGCCGGACAACGGTTGCCGGGTTTTTTTATGGGAATAATGATTTATCTTTTTCAAAAGAAAAAAATGCGCCTCCTGCCGTACGTTCTTCCCGCTGTTCTTCTGCTCTGCTCCTGCGACAGGAAGATCGGGGTTTACAAAATGGAAAATAATGCCGACGAGATCTCCGTCCGCATACCGGGTGATACGACCGCTTCGGTGGATGTCCGCGCTTCCGATGACGAAGGGAAGCTGCAGATCATGATCGCGCGTTACGGAAGACAGCGTTTCCTTGCTTCGCTCGAAGCAGCCGGTGCGGAGCTTGTGGCCGGAGAGAAAACCGTGGCCGCGGATAAAGCGATCACCCTGATCGACCTGGACAAAGGAGAAGTGAAGTCGTCCGATTATTCCGAAATAAGAACAGCGGTGCAGAAGCTCCCGGAGGATACGCTGAATACCGCATTCGGCATCACGACATTCCTCGATTATGATCATCCCGGCGATCTGCCCGCGACATTTTCAGTGAAGCTGCATATAAAATCTCCGGCCGGCACCAAAGACACCACGCTCGTGTTCACGCGTTCTTCAGCAACCATCCGCGCGGGAAGACCTTACTGATATCCTGCATCGCACATCATTTCTCCGTTATCCTTTTGCAATTATCAATCCTGCCTTTAAAAAAAGGTATATTGTGCGAAACAAATAAACTGTATGGCTTACAACTACACCAATCTTGTTTTCAAAGGCGGCGGCGTGCTTGGCATCGCCTATGCCGGTGCGATAAAAGTGCTCGAGGATAACGGCATCCTGCAGCAGGTCCGGCGTGCTGCCGGAACTTCCGCTGGCGCGATCACTGCGGCGCTTGTGTGCCTGAAGTACAGCGCGGCTGAAATCCTGCACGAGGTCAGCGCCACGAATTTCAAATCGTTTGAAGACGGTCTCGACCCGTTGCGCGTAGCGACGAAATACGGGCTCTTCAAGGGCGACGCATTTCTTTCGTGGATGCAGCAGCGGCTGATCGACAAAGGATTTTCCGCCACGGCCACGTTCACCGATTTGAAAAACAAAGGCATGAGCGACCTGCACGTGTTCGCCTCCGACCTGAACACGCAGAACCTGCGCGAATTCAGCTTCGCCACCACGCCCGGTGTTCCCGTTGCCTACGCCGTACGCGCTTCCATGTCTATCCCGCTTTTCTTCAACGCGTGGCAATTCCCGGGCAACAACCCCGATAACCATCTTTACGTCGACGGCGGAATGGTGTATAATTACCCCGTGCGCACATTCGATCAGAACGGCGTGAATCCGGCCACACTCGGTTTTTTCCTGAGCAACCTGAACGCTCCCGCCATTGCCGACACGCTCGATTACAATCACCTGGTCCAGTATGTCAGGAATACGTTCGACACGATCATGAATGCGCAGAACATCAATTTCCGGAATGATCCTTCCGATGAAAAGCGCACCGTGATGATCGACAACCTCGGCATTTCCGCCACCAATTTCGGTCTTACGCAGCAGCAGGAACAGGACCTTTACAACTCCGGCGTGAAATACACCACCGCTTTCCTGCAGCCCGATCAGTTCACGACGCCGGTTGCCTGATTTTTCAGAATGAAAAAGCCGTTGTCTTACCTGGAAAAGACAACGGCTTTCTTTTGCTCATCAAAAATCATTCCCTTTTTCAGATAATGTGTATTTTGGGGGAGCAAAACTGAATTATGCTCAAGCAGTCGCTCCAGCAGAAATTATTACAGAAGCTTTCCCCGCAGCAGATACAGCTCATGAAGCTGCTGCAGCTTCCCACTGTTGCGCTCGAGCAGCGCATCAAGGAAGAGCTCGAGATAAATCCCGCGCTGGAAGAAGGACCGGAAACCGACGAGGACGAACGCAAGGATGATCTTTCCGACGACGACGACGGCGTGTTCGAAGACAGCGCTTCCGAAGACGGCGAAAGCGATGAGCGCAAGAAGGACGATGATTTCGCGCTGGGCGATTACATGGACGAGGACGAAGGCTATTCTTACCGCGAACGCACGAACAATTCAGGTCCCGACGACGAACGGAGGGAAATGCCGCTGACACAGGGGCCCGGTTTTCTCGAACAGCTGCTTTCCCAGCTCGGGCTTCAGCCGCTCGACGATCATCATTACCAGGTCGGCGCTTACCTCATCGGGAATATTGACGAAGACGGTTACATGCGGCGCGAGCTTTCCGCAGTGGTGGATGATCTTGCATTTTCGCAGAACATTACCACGAATGAAGCCGAGCTGAACGAAATGCTCACGCTCATCCAGACGTTCGATCCGCCCGGCGTGGGCGCGCGCGACCTGCAGGAATGCCTCATGCTGCAATTGCAGCGGAAAAATCCGAAGACGGCGGAAGTCGTGCTCGCCATGCGCGTGGTGAGCGAGCACATGGATGAATTTTCGAAAAAGCATTACGACAAGATCGCACGCAAGCTCGGCGTCGACGACGATTCACTCAAGCGCGTGATACGCGAGATCACGCACCTGAACCCGCGCCCGGGGAATGCCGCCGCCGATTCTGCACGCGTTGTGCAGGATGTTGTTCCCGATTTTACGCTCATCAACGACGACGGGCGTCTCGACATTATCCTCAACGAACGCAACATGCCTGATCTTCGCGTGAGCGCGATGTACAGCCAGATGCTCGCCGAATATGCGCGCAGCAAAGAGAAGAGCAGCCGCGAAGCCGTTTCGTTCATCAAGCAGAAGATCGATTCCGCGAAATGGTTCATGGATGCGCTGCGCCAGCGGCACCAGACGCTCTACGTGACGATGAAAGCGATCCTCGATTACCAGTACGATTATTTCCTCGAAGGAGACGAAACACAGCTGAAGCCGATGATCCTGAAAGACATCGCCGACCGTGTCGGGCTCGACATCTCGACGGTTTCGCGCGTCGCGAACAGCAAATACATCCAGACGCCCTTCGGCACGTTCCTGCTCAAAAGTTTTTTTTCCGAATCACTTTCCACCGACAGCGGGGAAGAAGTTTCCACGCGCGAGGTGAAAAAAATCCTCTCCGACTGCATTTCCGCCGAGGACAAACGCAAACCGCTCACCGACGACCGGCTGGCAAAGATCCTCAAAGAAAAAGGCTACAACATCGCACGCCGCACCGTAGCCAAATACCGCGAACAGCTGGACATCCCCGTTGCGCGTCTTCGCAAGGAGCTCTGATCCGTGAAATCTTTCTCGAAATACCTTTCCGTCCAGTTCCACCCGTTGCTGATGGTCTGCTATGCCGCGGCCATTTACCTCTACCTGCTGCCCCTCGACGGCGAAATTATCGACAGCCGCATCCGGCTTATCCTGATGGGATTCCTGCTGTGCGGAACGGTTTTCATCCCGCTCTTCCTGACCATGGTGATCCTGCGTTTCAGTCCGGCAAAGTCGATGCAGATGACCGAACCCAAAGAACGGAACTGGCCGCTGCTGTTCACTGCAGTCGTTTACTTTTTCTGCTACTTCTCGCTGACGGCAAAGCAGGTCCCGGTTTTCGTCAAGCTCTTTCTTCTCGGATCGATCGCGGGAATTCTCCTTTCGCTGCTGATCAACCTGCGCTGGAAGATCAGCCTTCACATGACGGGCATCGGGGGATTATGCGGTGCGATCTGCGCGATTTTATTGCTGGCCGGAATCCACATGCCCTGGCTGGCGGCGGGAAGTTTCCTGCTGGCCGGAATGCTCGGCACCGCGCGGCTTTACCTCGATGCGCATTCGCCGCAGCAGGTAGCCGCAGGATTTTTCCTGGGATTCGCGCTGGAATTTTCAACCGTGTTTTTCCTGCTGGAACACTGATCACGCGCAGGGAGCCTATCCGGAACCTTTCATCACCTCGGCCACTTTTTCATACTTCACATTCACGACAACCTCATTTCCGCTGGCAAAAATTATTTTCGTCCCCTTGCCGAAACGGGAAACGGAACGGATCAATGAGGGCAGAATAAAATGCGGACCTATCTTCAGGTAAACCGGAATATCCGGGTCGGCACCGGGGCTTTCTTCCTGTTTGGATTTCACTGGGAAGTTTATTATTTTTCGCTATGTAAAGGTAACGATTCCTACCCCGGATTCGTAAACTGTTAACAACCTTGTTGAATTAATAGTTTTCGCGAAACCTCGGGCAAACTGGATTCGCGGAACTTTACCGGCAAACACATTAAACACCAATTGTTTTGAAACAGCGCTTACCCGCTTTTCTGCTGATTTTTTTATTTCCTGTTCTGCTTTCCGCCGGCAATAAATACTGGACCGCGGGATCAGGCAATTGGAACGATCCTGCGCACTGGTCCGAATCGCCAAACGGAAAAGGCGGCGCCGGGATCCCTTCCGTGAATGACGATATTTTTATCGGAACGGATGTTTCGTCAGAAGACGCGGACACCGTTACCATCGACGGGAAAGCGAATTGCCGGAATTTCAATTACGGCGACGGCGTTAACGCGAACAAGATCGTGCTGCGGGGCAACGGGGAAATTTCCGTGCACGGCTCTCTTCTTTTCACACATGCGTTCAATGATCTTTTCACAGGAACATGGAATTTCTCCGATCCCGCAGCGGGCGTGAGAGATAATTCGCTGCCTACGATCACCACGAACAATCATGTATTCAGCGGAAAGCTTGTTTTTATTTCAGGACCAGGCCCCCAGCGTAAAAATATTTTTCTGGCGAACGACAATCTTTTTGTAAACAACAGCATCGGGATAAATTCCAATTCCGAACTTATCCTCTCTGATCATACTGAGCTTGTCGCGAACGAGATTATTCTCAATGGCACGGGCAGCAATGTAACGAGCCGGCCGGGCTCGAAAGTGAT